>JBEBIK010000100.1:0-7357 GCA_040080445.1 Pseudobdellovibrio sp. | reverse complement strand
TGCTTAGAGGGTTTTACTGAAGATATGAGTGGAATTAAATTAAGAAAACCTGCGGCTCAAGAAAAAGAAAGTTATCTGCGACCGGGCTACTCATGCACAGTCGCTAAATAAATAATTTAGAATTAATCGTCAGCTAAAGAAATACTTTTTGGGCCTTCAAGAGCTTTAATAATATCTTTTAATTTAACAAGCATTACTAATCCAGGAATGGCTAGAACAGTGGATAATAAGAAAAAGTTTGGCCACCCAAGAGATACGGTTAGAATACCCGCCAGTGGGCCCACCCAAACTCGTCCTGCTGAGGCAAATGCTGAAAGAAGCGCATACTGAGTGGCTGTAAATTTTTGATTACAGAGAGCCATTAGTAGAGCCACAAATGCCGCTGTACCCATTCCGCCAGTTACATTTTCTATTCCCACTGCAAAAAGCAAGAGCCAGTCAATTTGAGTGGCTTCTTTAAGTGAAACAATAATTAAGTTAAATGCGGGCATTGAAAAAGATCCCCATGCATCTTTTCCTAATATGGCAGCTGCATAAAAACCTAAATTCGAAAGTAACTGCAAAATTCCAAATGTTAATAGAGAGCGGTAAAGACCTATGCGAATCATCAGCGCTCCGCCTAAAATTGCACCTAAAATGGTAAGCCACATGCCAATAATTTTATTAACCACACCAATTTCGGCTTGAGCAAATAACATTCCCTTTAATAAGAAGGGCGTCAGTAACGAGCCCGCAAAAGCATCGCCAAGTTTATAAAGAATAATTAAAGCTAAAATACTACCAGCGCTTTTCATGCTGAAATAATTAGTAAGAGATACATTTAGAGTTTCAAACTTAGCTTTTTTAATAGTAAACCAAGCGAGTGGCAGCGTGAACGCTAATCCGATTAAGAACCCAAGCATGTCGGCCCATTTTTTTAAGTTAGGGTCGGCCACACCTTCTGCTGAAGGCGGAAATACGCCAGACAAAACATTTGTAGTAAATGGTGTTGCTAGTAATTCAGTAAATTTATAACCGATAGCGACAACAACAACTAAAGCAAAAAAACCTATAAGATCATTTTTAGCATTTGTTGTAGGCGCAACATTTGTTTTAGGAAGTGTGGGTAAAAACACTAAAGAAATGACCGCACAACCAACCATAATACCAGCCATAATCATGTAAATATGTGGCCAGCTCCAGCCATTGCCAGAAATAGGGTCGGCCCAGATAAAGGCAATACCGCCCGATAAAATCATCGCTAATCGATAGCCTAATACTGTGAGCGAAGATCCCATGCCTTTTTCTGAAGTGGTGAGGATATCAGCTGTGTAGGCATTAATAACCACGTCTTGAGACGCGGATAAAAACGCAACTAAAACCGCAGCTAATGCTAAAGCCCCAGTTTGAGCTGTAGGATTAAATGTCGACATTAAAGCTAATGCAGCCGCCAAGCCCAGCTGTGTAATAATAATCCAACCACGTCTGCGACCGAAAAATGGAACTTCAAATCGATCCATGAGCGGAGCCCAAATAAATTTAAATGTGTAAGGTATGCCAACTAAACTAAAGAAGCCGATCGTGGCCATGTCGATATTATCGAGTGTTAACCAAGCCTGTAGCGATTGTCCTGTTAGCCCTAGTGGTAAACCACTGGCAAAACCCAAGATCAAAATAATAATTAACTTCCAAGTGCTCGAATTTTTAATATGACTAAACATGGCTATTAACATCCTTTCGCATCTTCCAAAGAAACTGACTAATGTAAGGGCGGCGAGTTTCGCCAGTCGTTACCATCAAAAGCTTTGTGATTTTTAGGTTGGCAGGGTCGGTTAAAAGTAAAATTAACATTTCTTGAATATAATTGGTGTTAAGCGTGATGTAGTTATCGGTGCCTACGCCTAAGTTTACATTTTTCTTTTCCCACCAAGAAAACGGGTGGTCTTTGTAATCTTTAAATTTTCCGGTGAGTTTATTATTTGAAGACGGAAGGGTAATAAGCGAAACACCTTTTTGAATCAAGCGATTTAAAACGTCATGCTGATATTGTTCAATATCACGTGCTGTATGAAACTTAGCTTTTAAAAATTGAGTACGATCGGGGTCGCTCAAAGTTTCGCCAGATAAAAGTTTTTGAAGAATTGAGCGGTGATTGCCCCAAGTTAAATCCATGAGCTCACGGTAGTCCGTAGTATTAGTTTCAACGGCTTTACCTGAGATATTATTTAAAATGACTCGTTGATAAAGTTGGTGAAAATACAAATTCGGATTAATACCAAGACTGATACCGTGTTCAAGCGCATCGATATGCCAAATGTTCATAGCATTGTCGACGGCTTGAATACCACGTTTTAAGGTATGCCATGTTTCGCCATGATGAGATTTGATTTTAAAACCGCGAAATTGTAGTTTTCTAAAGCCATGCTGCAATTCGATGAAATGCTCTTTACGGTACATTTCTTTTTCGTCGCCCACGGTGTCGACTTCGTGTAAGTGGGCGCCTAATTCTGGATGTTTATCGATGAGAGCTAAGATTTCATCGATTTGGTGCATGAAGTGTTCTTTGCGAGTTGCAAACTTGCCTTCATCAAAATAGCTAATTTCTTTTCGGAAAGACGGCGAAAGTGTAAACTGAAAGTCTTTATGTTCAGTTTGAAATTTCTTAAAGCCTTCGTATAAACCCATGACCACATCTTCAGAAGTGACTTGGTCTAAACCTGGAATTTTGTCATCTGACTTAGAAGTTGCACGGTTCATCATAAATTTTAATCGGATCGAGCCCACATTGTGCTTATTATAAAGCTCAGTGGCCATGTGGTAAGCTGAATCTGCATGGGCTTGTTTAGAAATAAAGATAAGACTGGCTAAAAATAAGATGCGTAAGTAAGTCGAAAAACCTTCATCTTCTTTTAGACGAATAAGCTTATCCACATCTTCAGCTGAGGTAATGGGCCAAGCGGCATCACCGTAGACATTTTTAATTTTTTTCTCGTAGATGGCTTTATTGGGGCCCGTAATAAGAGGTTGTAACTTACTCCAGATAAATTCGGCACTTAGTGAACCCGATAAATGAATATGTTCTTCTTGGTACTTTAAAGGAAAACGTCTGAAGAACTCTTCTAAAACTAAATTAAACTGATGTTTCTTAAGCGTCTGGATGTCGAGTTTGTTAACCATAAACTGATTGAGCAGTTCACGGTATTCTGCAACCCAACTATAGGCTTCAGCATTTTTTCCCTTAAGAGAAGATGAGAGCATAAGATCGAGAGTATCTACAAGTGAGATACCGTTGGTTTCAGAGACAATTTCGATAAATTCTTTTACTAGGAGTTTGTGGGTAAGAGAGATAATCATTGTGAGTTGCACATCCTTTACATAACGCTATCGTTAGTGCTAGCCTGTGTCTATAATTTTCGAAGAGGTTTTATGTCATCTTATGAAATTTTCTTTTTAACTTTAGGTTTTACACTCTTGGCTATGTATCGCATATGGATCTGGGCTGTAAAAATTGAAAATTTCGGTATTGTCGATGCCGCTTGGTCAGGTGGTTTTCTCGTTCATGCAGCGCTGTTTTGTTATTTCGCAGATGGAGCCTTAGCGCGTAAGGCAGTTTTCTTTTTAATGGTTGGTTTGTGGAGTTTTAGGCTCGCTTATTTTTTAACAACACGAATTTATAAACATCATCCAGAAGAAGACACTCGCTACGCACAATTACGTAAAGAATATGGCACTAACTATAAAACCAGATTTTTATACTTCTTTATGTTTCAAGCGGTGAGTATTTCAATTTTAACTTTACCGTTTATTTTTGTTTTTAAAAATACTAATGATTCTCTTGCTTTGATTGAATACGTGGGCTTGGCAGCTTTTGCTATTTCACTATTTGGCGAAACTGTTGCCGACTTTCAAATGAATAGCTTTAAGTCAAACCCAGCCAACAAAGGCAAGGTTTGTAGTGTTGGTTTATGGAATTACTCACGCCACCCCAACTATTTTTTTGAAGCTTGCATTTGGTTTAGTTTTTTTATTTTCATGCTCGGAACAACAGGTTTAATTTGGTCTATTTATTCACCTTTAGTTATTCTGTTTTTGCTCTTAAAGGTAACAGGTGTACCTCCTTCAGAAGCTCAGTCTCTCAAAACTAGAGGTGAGGCTTATAAAGAGTACCAACGAAAAACTTCTGTATTTATTCCTTGGTTTACGAAGCAATAAAAATTATTTAAAACTTTTTGAACATAATTTTATGAGGGCCCGCTAGCAGGATATCAAATATTTTCAAGGTACTAGTATAGCCTAATTTTTTATAAAAACCTTCAGCGCTTACGCGCCCGTTAAACCAAAGTAAATCACATTTTCTTCGGATTAATTCGACTTCAGCGGCTTCGATTATCATTCGGCCTAAACCCTGTTTCTGATAGGTCGTATCTGTCGCCATACCTCTTAATCTGTAAGGTAAAATAGAATTTGCAAAATCGAGATGAGCTTCTTGCATAAAAGTGCCATTACAAATGATTTTATTTTCTTCATTTACAACAGCTAAGTGAAATGTATTTGGGTGGTCATCGTTAGGATAAATACAATTTTCACGTGGTTGCCCTGGGCGCAAAATACGCAAACGAAGATCCATCGTCTCATTACTTGAAATAAATTTAACTTTGAAATTATTCACGAAATAGAGACTAGCACAAATACTAATTAGATTTAAATCTTAAATAGTCTTTCCAAGAGCTCGGCGATTTATCTTCGCGATTGGCACCGATGTTGAGTTCAACAATAGGTAGCCATGCGGGAGCCCGCGGTGGTTTGAGTAAAGGCATTCTTGCTTTTTCAGGGGTGCGGTTAGCTTTTGTTTGATTACAACATCTGCAAGCCGTAACAATATTGGTCCAAGTTTTTGGTCCGCCTTGTGATGCCGGTAAAACGTGATCAATAGTTAATTCTTTATAAGTAAATTTAACGGCGCAGTATTGGCAGGTGTAGTTGTCGCGTATGTAAACATTCTCGCGGCAAAATCTAACGCCATCTAATCTCTTGGGACGCACGTAAGATTTTAATTTTAAAACGCTAGGAAGTTTGAACTGATCTGATACAGATCTGGCAAAGGCAGAATGGTATTCTATTATGTCGACTTTTTCTTGAAACCACATGAGTAAAGCTTTTTGCCATGAAATGATGCGAAGAGGTTCGTAGCTGGCATTTAAGACCAGGGCTTTGAAACTTGTTGTGAGGGCGTCAGTTGCGCTCATCATCATATATATTAATTGTAAGTCTCGAATTGATAAGTTTTCAAGTGCTTATAAATTATACTTACCATAAGCAGATTAAATGATTTTAAGGACTAAAGTCTCTGTTTGATACTAGACCTTAGTTTTATTTAATTATTTTCTACTTAACGTAACTTTTGATTATTCCAACAGCAGTGACTTAGAACACAACGAGCTGTAACTGTCCTGTTAGTGGTAGTTGGGCTGGCACTTGCTCTGATGGTAAAAGTACATCTGTAACAATCACCGGTTGTGGCACGGCTACTTATTCAGAAGGCTCTGATACTGAAAGCGTTACTTTTGATCGCTGCGGAACTTAAAAATTAAATTTGAGTTTCGGTGCAATTTTCTTCTGAAGATTCAGTTTCTTCAATAACTACTCCATCGGCGTTTTTAACTACGCGTGGTTCTTTTAAAGTGGTAACTGATTTTGTTACGTTGCCTTCAGTTTTGTAGCGCTGAATAGTGTCGAGTACGCCAACGTAATTTCCTTTTTTGCCGTTAATAGTACCTTCGTATTTAATAAAGTAAAAAGTTTCGCCATCATCAAAGAAAGTCGATTCAACAACTGAAGTTTCTTTTCTAGTATCTGATTTAGTTTTGTCTGGGTTAGTAAACTGATATCCATTGCGCCCTTTTTTAGTCAAATCTCTTTTAATAAGTTGCGATGTTGTTTTGTCATCAATTTTTGTAGTCGACGATACTCTTGTGCCCGATTGAGTGTAATCAATTTTAGTTGTTTGCTTTCTTACGCCTTCGTTATCAGTCGTAAAACCCTCAACTACAAGTTCACCAGAAATGTTATAGCTTTTTTCATTTCCATTTTTGTTAGTTAATGCAGAAACACTAATACTTTTCATTGATTCTTCATATGTTTCGCGAGTTACGCTGCCATCTTTTGCAGAAATGTACTTAATAACTTCTTTAGAAGTGCACTCCATTTTAGAAGTTTTAGTAGAGCCCGCTACTGGAGTGGCTTTATCAGAAGGTTTAGCTTTAGCGTTAGGGTCATCTGATTTTTTTTGACATGCTGTTAATGCAAGGGCCGCTACTAAAATAAGTGAATTAAGCTTCATAAATACTCCTGTTAAATTTAACAAAACACGAAGCTAACAGCTTTTTTAAAAAAGTGGCAAAAATTGGCTGCAACAAGTAAAGATTTCATACTTTTCGGTTGTTAAAACAACTCTAACAAGTTAAATCTATTTTCCAAAATAAGCCTATTAGGTGAAGGGTGCTTTATGAATACAAGAGTGATCGCTTTTAATTACGTTTTAAAAAATTCTCAAGGTGAGCTTTTAGATGCATCTGAGCCTAATCAGCCCATGCCCTTCTTAGAAGGCAAACACCAAATTATTCCGGGCTTAGAAGTTGAACTTTCTAAGCTGACTGAAGGCGATAAAAAACAAGTAACTTTAGCCGCAAAAGACGCTTATGGCGAATTTCGCCAAGATATGATCATGGAAGTTCCTAAAGAAGAACTAGCTCATATTAAATTAGAGATGGGCGCTCACTTACAGTTACAATTAGACAAGCAAGTTAGAGTGGTTAAAGTTACTAAGATGGGTGACACCCATGTAACTCTTGATGGAAACCACCCACTTGCTGGCGTAGACCTTATTTTTGATATTGAAGTTGTGCTTATTCGTGAGGCTACTGCCGAAGAATTACAGCATGGCCATGCTCATGGTTTACACGGCCACGCTCACCACCACTGATCGCCAAATCGGCCTCGAGCTAGCTCTTGATCTTTGGCTAGCTTTATGACAAATACTTGTCTGATTGATAGGCTCATTTTAGCCTATTATCAGATCCCGTCTTATGTAAGCGAAGTGTGTTACGTTTTGTACGTTATGTCTTTCTTGCTCCCGGGGTTCTTAACAAAAACAGCCTTCGGAGGAACGAAATGGCAAAAAAACTATATGTAGGGAATTTAGCATTCTCAGTAACTGACGACGAATTAATGCAAGCATTCACAGGTTTCGGTAACGTTGCATCTGCACGTGTTGTTATGGACCGTATGACAGGTCGTAGCAAAGGTTTTGGTTTTGTAGAATTAGAAGACGACTCTCAAGTGATGAAGCAGTTAACAAAATGAACGGACAAACTATTGG
>JBEBIK010000099.1:0-7357 GCA_040080445.1 Pseudobdellovibrio sp. | reverse complement strand
ATTTATAATAGGTATTGAGCATTCCCATAATTGCAGCTGCTTCAAAACATTCAGCTATTTCAGCTTCGCCTACCCCTAGCTCTTTAAGTTCGTTTGCTGCGAAACCTTCAAGCTCTTTCCAGTGAAGTGATCTGGCAATGGCGGCTGTATTCATTAGTCTTTCGTTAACGTCTAATGAAGAGTCTTCCATTAATTTTTTGAAGTTAAGAGATAGATCACGGAACACCGCTGTTTCGCGTGCGCCGAATGATTTTTCTAAAAAAGCGTCTACTTTATCTGACATCGACATAAATACTCCTTTGAGTGATAAAAAAAGAGCCTCAGCTTTTTAACAAACTGAAGCTCTTTACAGTGTTTTTTGTAAAACTAAAACGACAGCTAATAATTAACCGTTGATAGTAGCTTGACCTTTTTCCCAGTTACATGGGCAAAGTTCATCAGTTTGTAATGCATCAATAGTTCTTAAAACTTCTTTAACATTACGGCCTACTGATAAATCATTTACAGAAACCCAACGAACGATACCATCTGGATCGATAACGTAAGTTGCACGTAAAGGAATTTGTTCAGTTGGGTGTAATACACCTAATGCGCCAGTTAATTCTTTTTTAACGTCAGCTAACATTGGGTATTCTAAATTTTTAAGATCTTCGTGGTGAGTTCTCCAAGCGTGGTGAACAAAGTGAGAATCACAAGAAACGCCGAATACTTTTGTATCGCGGGCTTTGAAGTTTTTCATTTCTTTGTTGAACTCAGCTAATTCTGTTGGGCAAACGAAAGTGAAGTCTAATGGCCAGAAAAATACAACGGCCCAAGAACCTTTCATGTCTGCGTTTGAAACTGCTTTAAATTCTTTTCCTTTATCTAATGAAACACAGGCTTGCATTGAGAAAGTTGGAAACTTTTGTCCGATACCTAACATATTATCTCCCTTGTTATGTTAATTAATTTAACTTTGTCAGTCTCACGCATTGACGATTAAAACGCAATTTATGATCGAGAGTGTCTATGACATGATTGGTAAGAACTTGAACGGCCCCCAAATGCCTCTTAAACGGTGATTGTCATTATTCAAAAACTCGTGTTTTATAGAGGCATGAGTACTACATTCGTCCAGTCAGAAAGCTTTAAATGGGTTGATTATTTAAACCCGAGTAAACAAGTGCTTGAGCAACTAGCAACTGAGTTAAATTTAGAACAAAAAGTAGTTGTGAACTGCCTAGACTCTGACTATCTGCCCCATATTGAGACCTACGATAAGACCCATTTTATCGTGCTCAGATTTATGGAGCCTGAATCAAAAATATCAGCTGACAGCGTTCAGGAGCTGACAACTAAAGTGGCAATATTTATTGCCCAAGACCAGTTAGTTACTATACATAGATTACCGCTAATAGAAATTGATGTGGTTTCAAAAGCTGTCCAAGAGTTTCCGAAAGAGGACGTTAATAAGCAAAAAATATTAAGTCTGATCTATGAACAGGCAGCCATAGGTTTTGATCGTCCACTTTCAGATTTAGAAAATAAATTACAGAGTTTTGAAGATAAACTTTTTAGCAAAAAAAAATCAAAAAACTTTTTACAAGAAGGCTTTTACTTAAAACGCAAAGCTTCGGCCTTTAGAAAAGTTTTAAAGCTCAGTCTTGAGCTTATTAACAAGTTAGTCGATAAGGTTGAGTGCAATCATCAATTGTTTCAACGTCCACGTGAACGTTTAGAGCGAAGTTTGTTTTATGCAGAAGATGTGACTGATAACATTCAGTCGTTACTCAATTTACATATAGGGATTGAATCGCAAAAAACCAATGAGGCTTCATTCAGAGCCAACGAAATCATGCGTGTTCTTACTGTAATCTCTATTTTCTTCTTACCTCTTAATTTTTTGTCTGGTGTATTTGGCATGAACTTCGAACACATACCACTTTTAAGTCACCCGCTGGGTTTCTGGGCTTCTATTTTAGTGATGGTAAGCATTTCTGTGATCTTAACAGCATATTTAAATAAACAGGGTTGGTTATCGCGACCACAAATAACGGGAGAAGGAAATAAAAATGAACCAAGTTAAAAATCGCAACATGGGTCTGCAGGTCTTATTAGTTATCGTAACTTTCGGCATTTACATTATCTATTGGTTTTACCAAACAGCGACTGAGCTTAAAGCCGTAACAAAAAATGCAGAAGCCGCGCCCACCCTATGGACCATATTATTATTTATACCAATTGGTAATATTTATTCTTACTTTATGTACTCTGAGCTTTATGAAAAAGTTTGCTCCGAAAAAATTAACAAATGGATACTTTTGGTGCTTTGGATTTTCTTCTCTCCAGCGATTTGGTTTTTAGTACAAAGAGATTTAAACCGCATTGCAGTTCAACCCGCAGCAGCTTAGAACTTTAAATCGAGACTTTGCATTTTCTGATTATCAACAGATCTGATTTCGAGCTGGGCCACTCGCTCATTCCAGTTGATTTTAATTAAACCAAAATTGAGTGGAGTCTCAGCACTGCTCACGCTTCTAACTGGTGAAAAATCAGCCGTATTTGCAGTCGCTTCGTAAATAGGTCCAAAATCTTTAATTTCTGTTTTTTCAAAATTTTGAACTGGCTGATTGTTCGGAATCAAAATTAAATTTTTTGCTTTTGTTTTCTTAATAAGAGCCAAAAGTTTTTCGCGCTGTTCTGGTCCACAGGCTAAAACTTTGATAGCTGCAGGTTGTTTGAGCTCGTTTTCAAGCCACGCCCACTGAGCCTCTTGAGATCTTGTATCGCTTAGGTCTGACATGATGATGTGTATTAAATTTTTCTTGGTACCAAAAAATTTAGAGTGATAAAAGCCATCTTGATTTGCGGTGATCATATTTTTTGCGTAGGGCCAATTTTTAATAAAGTCGGCTTTGGTCTCAAATTTTTTAGATGTATTGTAATTGTACCATGTGGCCATAAAAGGTACTTTTTCGCGTATCGCTCTATACTCACTAGTTTTACTTAAGCTTTTTAAAGGAGTAGGAGTAGAGCAGACGAGCATCAGTTCTGGATTATTTTTTTCGATAGTTGTCCATAAGGGCTCAGGTGGCTCACTGTTAATCCCAGAGCTGAATGCAATGACTTGTAAGTTTTTGTCTTCGCTAAATCCACGAAATGGAAGATCTAATTCGGCCTGACGTTTTTTGTCGGCTTTGATCTGGGCCTGATATTCCTCGCTCGCAATATTTCTCTGAGAGTTTGTTGATTTTGAAAAATTCTGACATGATGTGGCTAAAGCAAGAACGTACAATATATAGGAAATTTTCTTCATGTATTAATTAGAAATACAAAATGAGCTGAGATCAAGGGTTGATTGCAGGTTTTTTTTGGGTAATATGAATTTATTGTAAATAAACAGACATTTATGTCTAATTTCGGAGGAAAAATGCTTAAAAATATTTTAGTTTTAGTTTCATTGTTGGGTTTAACGGCTTGTGATCCATTTGAAGGTGTTTTATCAGTAAAACAACCTATGAATGTTAAAAGCACTGAAAAACAACCTGGTTGTTCTCCAGACAACTCTTTTGGTTGCGACCAGATCGTAAACGTAACAGTTCCAGTTGGCGATGTGGGCGCTAAACTTGAGTTTTCTGGAAAAACTCAAATTCAGATCAATTTAAAAATAAACGGTAAGAAAAGAACTTTAACTTTAGATTTACCTAAAAAGTTAAATGTTCCTGATAATGGAACTTTCGTAGTTTCTGCTCAAGATTTGGGGCAAGACTTCGCAGCTCAAGGTAACGCACAAACTGTTAGAACAGACTCACAAGTTTACCGCGGTTGGGACAGCTGTACTTATCAACGTCAAGAGCAAGTATGTTACCCAGCACCAAATGGCGGCGTAACATGTCACATTGAGTGGAGAAATGTAAATGGTCAGCAACAAGTTGAATATTTTAACCGTGATACTAAACAAGATATCTCAGTTAATTTCGTAAGCGCACAAAACTCGCTCATCTCTAATTTCTCAGGTAACAGAGCTTCTTCTGAAAGAATTTATACTTACAGAGGTCAATGTTTCTAAGCGGACGGGGAAAGTTTTTTGCTTCTCCTAAAGCCTCAAACATCAGAAATAAAAAAAAGCCAGTCGTTGACTGTCTTTTTTTTATTTCTGAACTCGTTTTAGGAGAAGCAAAAAACTTCTCCTTCATTTAGAAAATTAGTTTCCTAGTTTTTTTTCTAGGGCTGCTATTCTTTGTTCTAGTTCTCTGATTTTGCTGTTTAGGCTGTAAGCGTCTACTACTTGTTCTTGCATTGGGTATGAGCCGCACACGTAAACGCCGTCTTTGTAAGACCAGTAATTACAGTAGTACGTCGATTTTGTTAGAACTTGTGCTGAAGCTGTTGCTGATACTAATAGTGATAAGGCTAAAAATAATTTCATATTATGCTCTCTCGTTTAGTGGGGTTACTTTTCTTTGGGCTGCACCGATGTACTCTGATAATGGACGGATGATACGGTTGTTGGCCGTTTGTTCCATGATGTGAGCTGACCATCCTGTAGTACGCGCCATCACGAAGATTGGAGTGAAGAAATCGATTTCAAAACCCATCATGTAATAAGCCGGGCCCGCAGGGAAGTCTAAGTTAGGGTAGATTTTCTTTTTTTCTACCATTACTTTTTCTAAAGAGTTGTACATCTGCATCCATTTTTGGCCACCAGTTACATCAGCCATTACTTGCGCGTA
Source organism: Pseudobdellovibrio sp. (assembly GCA_040080445.1). Classification (GTDB taxonomy): domain Bacteria; phylum Bdellovibrionota; class Bdellovibrionia; order Bdellovibrionales; family Bdellovibrionaceae; genus Pseudobdellovibrio. The sequence continues at coordinate 2,645 of JBEBIK010000099.1, read as the reverse complement.
TTTTTTCATAGTTGGAACACGTGAATCACCAGATTTGTAAACGCGGTGACCGAAGCCCATTACTTTTCTTTTTTGCGCTAAGGCATCGATCATCCATTGCTCAGCTTTTTCGGCATCCGCAATTTCAATCATCATATGCATAACCATTTCGTTAGCTCCACCATGTAAAGGGCCTTTTAAAGCACCAATACCTGCAGTAGTAGCTGAGTAAATGTCAGATTGAGTAGAAGTTACAACGCGTGAAGTGAAAGTAGAGGCGTTGAAGCTGTGTTCAGCGTAGAGCACTAAAGAAACGTCAAAAGCTTTTACGACGCGTACATCAGGTACTTTACCAAAGCACATGTGAAAGAAATTTTCAGCAATGCTTAAAGCCGGGTTTGGAGCAATAAAGTCTAAACCTTTTTTAAAACGGTAATCAGCAGCTACCATTGTTGGGATTTTTGCTAATAAACGAATCGCTTTATCCATATTCGTTTCTGGAGTTGCATCCCAGATTCTTTCGTCTTCGCAACCTAAGAAGCTAACACCGGTACGGATAGAATCCATTGGGTGACACTTTTTTGGGAGAGCTTTAATCACGTTTAAATTTTCTTTAGTGATATCACGTAAAGATTTCTCTTTTTTAGAGAAAGTTTCTAATTGAGTTTTGTTTGGAAGTTCGCCGTTATACATGAGGTAAGCGACTTCTTCAAAAGTGCAGTTTTCGGCTAAGTCTTGAACAGGGTAGCCGCGATAAACTAAAGAATTAGTTTCGGCATTTACTTTAGAAACGCTTGAAGTGTCCATTACAACGCCTTCTAAGCCTTTTTTAACGTTCATTTTTTCTGGTTCAGCTATGTAATCGGGATTGATATATTCTGACATTTGAATGTCTCCTATTTATTTAGTTTAAAGTTAAAAATATTTTGGTCAAACTGATTGTACTCTTCGTAACCAGTTAAATCGTAAAGAGCTTGGCGAGTTTGCATTAATGAAAGCGCATCGGTTTGCGAACCAGTTGCTTTAATGATGTCTAAACCTTTTTCAGTTGCACCCATAGCTAAACGTAAAGTTGTAACAGGATAAATAACCATGTTGTAACCTAAGTTTTCTAACTCAGTTTTAGTATAAAGTTTACCTTTACCAAATTCAGTCATGTTAGCTAATAACGGAACGCTGATGGCCTTTCGCATAGCTGCGAATTCTTTTTCGTCTTGTAAAGCTTCCGGAAAAATCATTTCAGCACCAGCGTCAACATAAGCCTTAGCACGTTCAATGGCTTTTTCTAAACCTTCGCTCGCACGGGCATCGGTACGAGCAATAATTAAAAAGTTAGAATCTAATTTTTTACCATTGGTAGCCGCTTTTACTTTTTTAATCATATCATCAGCGCTCACTAATGATTTGTTATCTAAATGTCCGCAACGTTTTGGATTCATTTGATCTTCTAGATGGCAACCGGCTAACCCCATTTCAATAAATTCTTGAATGGTGCGGGTTACATTCATAGGTTCGCCCCAACCAGTGTCGGCATCGATAATTGAAGGCAAAGACGTCGTGCGCGCTATTTGGCGTCCTCGCTGTGCTACTTCAGTTAAAGTTGTAAGACCGATATCAGGATAACCTAAGTCGTTCGACAGCACTGAGCCTGAAATATAAACGCCATCAAAACCTTTTTTTTCAATCATCATACTGTTTAGTGGATTGAACGAACCCGGAAACTGTAAAAGCTTTCCGGTTTTAAGTTTATCACGGAACTGTTTTCTTTTTTCTGCAGGAGTCAGTGTTGGAAATAACATCTAGAAAATACCTCTTTGATCACGTTTGTTGCTCACCAATTTATCGATTGGAATTTGCACATTCAACTGTTGAATTTCAGCAGCTGTTAACTCAGGTAATCTTTCGCACAAAGAAATAAAACGGTTACGCTCTTCTTTAGTGATGATATCTGCTGTTAACATATCAAACTTACGGATGTAATCTGCACGCTTGAAAGGGCGAGCACCTGCTGGATGGGCATTAGCTACACCTAACTCATCAATAATTTTCTCACCATTGTTCATGATGATTTCGACGCGGCCACCGAAACGTTTTTTGTTAGGGTCTTGGTCGTGATAAGCTTCAGTCCATTTAGCATCTTCAAGAGTTTTAATTTTTTGCCATAATCTGACTGTGTCTGGGCGGTTAGCGCGCTCAGGAGAGTAAGAGTCAACGTGGTGCCAAGTTCCATCTTGAAGGGCTACTGCGAAGATGTACATGATCGAGTGATCAAGTGTTTCACGAGAAGCTTTTGGATCCATTTTTTGAGGATCTTGTGCACCAGTTCCAATTACGTAGTGAGTGTGGTGCGAAGTGTGAATGATCACTTCTTTGATATCATCAAAGTTAGTGATTTTAGTTTTCATACGAGCCGCTAAGTCGATTAAGGCTTGAGATTGGTATTCAGCTGAATGTTCTTTTGTGTAAGTTTCAAGAATGGCGCGTTTTTCTTCGCCTAATTCTGGAAGGCTAACAGTGTAGTTACCATCCTTGCCATCAAGCATATATGAAATAACTGAATCTTCGCCTTCATAAATTGGAGAAGGAGCGCCTTCTCCGCGCATACAACGATCTACGGCTTCGATAGCTAATTTGCCAGCGTGAGCGGGAGCATACGCTTTCCAAGA
>JBEBIK010000098.1:0-7371 GCA_040080445.1 Pseudobdellovibrio sp. | reverse complement strand
GATTAACAATGGCCTCAGTATTTACAAAAATCATCAGCGGCGAATTACCAAGCTATAAAATCCACGAAGACGATAAAACTATTTCTATTTTAACCATCGACCCGATCAGTCTAGGCCATACTTTGGTCATCCCAAAAATGGAAGTGAACCACTGGTTCGACGTTCCACCAGACATTTACACTCAATGTGGATTGAACGCCCAGATGATTGCAAAAGCCATCAAAGAAGCCACGGGCTGCCCGAGAGTGGGTACTATAGTCGCGGGTTTTGAAGTTCCACATTATCATTTACATTTAATTCCAGCATGGAGCATACCAGACCTAGATTTCAAACGAGCAAGTCGTAAAAGCGAACAAGAAATGAAAGAAATCCAACAAAAAATTATTAGTTTATTAAAATAATTTTTTTCTCGTATCAAAGTTGTATTAGTTCTTATTATAGGTCGAATCAAATTAATATTTTTGGAGATTTTAAAGCCTTGTAGTATTCTTGTTTGTAAGCCGTTCTAACGGTTTGGAAGGAGGTGATGTTATGATTAATCAATGTGACATAACTAAGGCGGGGGTGTCGACTTCATAGGTCGCACGAATGCTTAGACGTGGTGAGGTTTTACCTCCGCCATAAGCGTCATAAAAAATTATCAGTATATTAATGATAATAGGTGGCCGGTAACAGTAGATGTTATCGGCCATCTCCTTTTTAGGGCTTGTATTTATCCTAATTTCTCTTAAATTCAAAAAATGCACATTCACAGCTATATTAACAACGCATTTTATTCTTCAGACACTCAATTTACTAAGTTAAACCCTTATACCTCTGAAAAGCTCCACACGGTCGACTCATGCGACTTAATGGGGGTGGTGTCAGCTATTGCGTCTTCTAACAAGGCGTTTGCTGAAAGTAAAAATAGCGCTGTTGCTGAGCGCGTGAGTTTAGTAATTAAGATTAAAAGTATTATTTCTGAAAATACTAATGAATATGCCTCTCTTGAAGCACTCGATCAGGGTTTGCCACTCTTTTTTGTTAAAGAAAAATCTATAGACTTGGCTGTGCAGTCCATTTCAGAGCAAGTTAATTTGGCTCAGAGTGAAAAGCCTTCTGATTTGCAATTTTCAGCAGTCGGTGTAGTTTTGATTGTGGCCTCATGGAATTTATCGCTGCGTGTGATTATTGATAGGCTAGTGCCAGCCTTGCTTGCAGGTAACTCAGTAGTCGTTAAAGTTTCTTCTTCTTCTCCTGTAACAGCCTTTGTGTTGGCCGATATCTTAAAAAAAGCTGAAGCTCCCGTTGGTTTGGTAAATGTTATTGTTACTAACGACAGCGAAGTTAAAAAAGTTTTAGTAAGCCACCCTGGAGTTCGCGCGGTTTCTTTTACAGGCAATATCGCGAGCAGCGGTGAGATTTTAACTTTAATTAATAAAACATCTCTGCAGAGTTTTAAAAAAATACAAATTTCATCTGGAACTAAAAACTCGGCTGCGGTAATAGGTGAGCCCACACTAGAAAACTTCAACGATATTATGAATTCATTTATGTTAGGCCAAGGCCAAATGGCTTGGAACTCTTCAAGACTGTTCATTGTTGAAAAGCATGAAAAAGAATGGGAAGAAAAAATTTCTTCTTATTTGAGCGCTTTAAAACCTTCAGAATCTATCGAAGACAGCTCAGTATGGTCGCCTTGTATTAAAAAAGAATCATTTGATAAGTTTGACGAAATTAAAAAAATGGCTTTAGAAGATAAAGCTCAATTGCTTAAAGCTATTTACGCTTTAAGTGATGCTCAAAAGAAAAACTTTTTGCCAGCGGTGTTTACCAAAGACATGTCTCGTTGTTCGACTCTTCAGCAAGATCAAATTCATTCGCCGTTTTTTATTTTATCGACGGTGAAATATCCGTTTGATATTCCGAAGTACTCAAATGTTTCTTATTTTGGTTTTGCCGCTCACTTGTGGGGTGAGCGAGAGAAGCTGGCTAAAGTGGCTGAACAGCTCGACGTAGGTCTTGTTACTTACAATAAATCGAGCGTGGATTTGGCGGGAGCGGTTTCGGGTGTCAAACAATCGGGTTTTGGTTTACAAGATTTTCAAAGTTTTGGCGTTTTTTATTCAAACGTCAAAAAATTAACATAAATACTACTGTAATGAATGAATTTTGGCGCGAGTTCTGATTTCGCAATCGGGGCAGTGAGCCTCTTCTTTGATTTCGCCATCGCCAACTACTTCAAATTTTAATTCAAGCGCTGTGCTACACAATACGCAGTTACACTGCAGTTTTAAGTAGGCCTTCTGGGTGGCTGAATCGGTTTTTTCGTAATAGTTAATATCTTTCATAGCTTGCTCCTCAAATTCACTTGGTGGTGAGTTGATACCTATGCAAGCGTTGTGCGCAGACAAAATTAGTAGCCCAATTTAAAAGGCTTAACTAGCTATAGTGGTCTTGGTGTTTTTATTAAAAACTTAATTTAAGTTGGTTATCTGTTATGTGTTTTTCAAATGCTAAATTTATGAGGCTCGTAATTAGATCTTTGTAGGGTATTCCAGAAGCTTGCCACATTTTTGGGTACATCGATATTTGCGTAAAGCCCGGAAGCGTATTGATTTCATTTACAAAGATAGAGCCATCTTTTTTAAAAAAGAAATCAACTCTGGCCATGCCATCGCAGCCTAAGGCTATGTAAGTTTTAATGGCTATGTCTTGGATGTTGCGAGTTTCATCAGAACTAATTTTAGCTGGTATCTGAGTGATAGCGCCGTCGGGGTCTACATACTTAGCCTCGTAAGAGTAAAACTCATGTTTAACAATGAGTTCTCCAGGGAGTGAAGCTTTTGGGTGGTGATTGTGGCCCATCACCGAACATTCGATTTCGCGGCCTTCGATAAATTCTTCGGCTATGACTTTATTGTCGTATAAAAAAGAATCATTGAGATTTAAAAAATCAGTTTCTGATTTTATTTTATGCACGCCTACAGAAGAACCCGCATTGGCAGGTTTAATAAAGAACGGACTTCCTAATTTTTTTACAACATCAGCGTAAACGGAATCGTCTTCTTTTTTTAGAATTGTATATTTAGCATTTGGAATTTCGGCTTCGGTTAAAAGGCGCTTCATGTAGTCTTTATCCATGCCAACTGCGCTGCTTAAGACACCACAGCCTACAAATGGAAGATTTAAAGTTTTAAAGTAACCTTGCAAGGTGCCGTCTTCGCCCATGGTGCCATGAACAATCGGGAAGGCGCAATCTAGAGGTATTTTTTCTTGGGTTTTAAGAATGAACAAAAGCGCTTTTTCATGATAAGCAACAAGGCTTGCTACGTGGTTAGAGTCTAATTCGTCGTCTTTTAAAGATTTATATTTTTTAAAAACGCTTTCGTCTTGAAAGTGATACCAGCTGCCTTCTTTAGAAATACCAATAAGTACGGCTTCAAAAAGGCTTTTATCTAAAGCCGCATAAATATTAGCGGCTGATACGATTGAAACTTCATGTTCGGCAGATTTGCCACCAAATACTAACGCAATTTTCTTTTTCATGACCTACAATATAAATAATTAAAGGCCAAATGTGTAGTTATTAACGTTGTAACACAAATCAGCTAAAACTTTTTGTGGTACGTTTGGAATATCATACAGAGAGCGCGTGCAGTAGCGTAAAACTTTAGAAGAGAATGGCACTTCTTTGCTTAAAATTAAAGTGTAGTGAATACGCTTAGGTTTTCCATCTGATTCTAATTCGTATTTGCGAATGAGGTCGAATTCAACTCTTTTGGCATTAACAAAACAGTTATGTATATCGGCACAGGCATGTTGGTAAGCGGCTGCCGTCGGAACTTTATACTTTAATTCGGTAACAATTAAGTTATGGCAGGTTTCAGGATAACTGCCTTCGTCATAACAAGAGCCTAGAGCTAAATTTTGCAGAATCTGAAACATGTACATAGGTTCGTCGGCAGCAGCGGCCTTCGCTTGGGCTTCGTGGTTCATCGAAAGTGCAAACCCACTGTATTTTTTAAAAATACGATTCCAAGCGCGAGTGGATTGTGATGTTTGACCACCTGAGTACTGAATTGTCGTAGCTAAAACATTAAGCTCAAGTTGAACGTCTGTATTGTTAATAGATTGAATCGTAACATCTTGTTGTTCAAGAGTTTGCGGGCCGCCATCTTGTATAGCTTGAGTGAGCACAATGCTGCTCATTTCGTTAGGTTTCATGTCATTGTAATTAATAGGTCCGTAACCATCAGATAATGCGGCTGCAACTTGCTCTGGAGGAATGGCATTGCTTAGGCTTTCTTCTTCTAGGTTTTGTTTTTTTAAACAAGAAGCTCCAAAGAAAATGGCGGTAAAAATGCTGGCTAAAACAATTTTTTTTATTAATTTATTCATATTGAATCCCAACCCCATATCCAAAGTGGCATAGGTAATAGGTTAGATAGTTTTTGTTGAGCGTCTGCAGAAACAAAATCTAAAGAGTTTATATTTAAAGGTCCGAATAAGAGCTGCACTAAATCTGAATCTTTTTGCAAAGTGTAAAGATCTGTTCCAAAACCAAAAACTAATTGTTCATTTTGTTGTTCAAGAACGATTTTATCAAAGCCTTCTGCTCTAAAAGCTTTTTTGATTTTAGTTAAAAGCGCATTTTTGTTAATGATTTTAATCATGCCTAAGTAGCCTTGATGTGAAACGCTCGCTACCGGTTCAATCGTCTGTCTTAAATTTGTAGAGTGAGCAGGTACCATCACAGTAATAGTCTGTTTTTTTTCGGCGCGTATATACTGAAATAAATCCATGAGTGCGTCGACCTGACCAGCCCATTCATGCACATAATTAATTAGATCTGCGCCTTTGCCTTCAACTGCGTAAGCTAACAGTTGATTGTTTTGATCCCAAGCCGTAAATACATTTGAATTTGGAATTTTTAAAAATTGTCTAAAGTCTTCAAGGCCGCGCACGGCGTGAACAGTATGTTGTGAATAGAGTTTAAGTAAGGCGTTAGGGTCGATATTATTTCCGCTAACGAATCTCAGGTTTTTATTTTTTATAGGTTCGGCTTTTTCAAACACATAACTGTATTCAAATCCCGCTAATTCAAATCCCATTTTGCGGTAAAAATCAAATTGGTCCGTCCATAAAACCACTATGTCGCATTCTTGTTCTGCAGCCATTTCCATACACTTTTCGATATTTTTTCGGCTGTAGCCTTGTTGACGATGATCGGGGTCGGTTACAACAGATCCTATTGCGCCAACTTTAAAAATGGCGTGCGGACTTTTAACAATTAGGGTTTTGAGTACGGCGTGTGATATAATTTTTTCATCTTCGGTGATGATGCTCATGTTGTGGATATTGTTGGTGGCAAAAGCGGTAGGGTATTCGCTGGCAATAGTCCAAGAGTTATTTTGCCTTAAATTTGCATTTAAAAAGTCGACAACTTGAGTCCATTCGTGGCTCTCGGGCGAACGGGGTCCTTGCATATGTCCTCCAAAGCCTTATTTTAGCTGTTTTCTGCACCGAGATGATACATCCAGAAGAGATGAAATTGACTTAAGACTAGAAGTTTTTTACATATAGTAGCTCATCGAAGTTACTTGGAGGCTGAAATGGCTGATTTAACACAAAAATGGAAAGAAAATAAAACTGGAAAAATGTTTGTGGATCAATCTTGTATTGCCTGCGACGCCTGCGTTTTATCGGCTCCCAAAAACTTTGCTATGCACGAAGACGATGGCCATGCTTTCGTTAGTAAACAGCCTGAGTCTCCTGAAGAAGAAGCAGCTTGCAAAGAAGCTATGGAAGGTTGCCCAGTAGAGGCCATCGGCGACTTTGGCGAAAAAGCCTAAACCAAATAAGACCAAAGTCGAGTTTAGCCTTGGTCTTAAGCTCTTAAAAAAAAATTATCCTTACGCTCACTGCGCACTTAACTTTACAACTCCATATGAATTACTAATTGCTACGATTTTATCGGCTCAGTGTACTGATGAGCGTGTCAACAAAGTTACTCCAGAACTTTTTAAAAGTTTTCCAGATGCCAAAGCTATGAGCGCCGCACCAGTTGAAGAAATCGAAGAGTACATTAGATCAACGGGATTTTTCAGAAACAAAGCTAAAAATATTAAAGCCTGCTGTGAGCAGTTAATTGAAAAATACGAAGGCAGGGTTCCAAAAACTCTTGAAGAACTCTATGAGCTAGCAGGAGTGGGTCGAAAAACCGCGAATGTGGTTTTGGGTAACGCTTACGGAATTGCTTCAGGAGTTGTGGTCGACACTCATGTGACAAGGCTTTCTAATCGCTTCGGTTGGGTTAAAGGCACAGATGCCGTAAAAATTGAAGCCGAGCTTAATAAAATGTGCGACAAAAAGGATTGGATCATGCTTTCGCATTATTTAATTGCACACGGCCGATCTATTTGTGTGGCGCGAAGCCCTAAATGCGAAATTTGTTTTATTAACGATGCTTGTCCTAAGCGCGGAGTTTAGGTAGCATCTAAGCATGTTGCAATCCTACTTCGAAAGTATCAAATACGTCGGTCATTTATTACCAATGTCTTTTTTAAGAATTTTTTTGGGGTATTTCTATATTGATCTAGTTGTAAAAGACTGGAGACAATATCTTGTAGGCGTTGGCGGATATTCAGATATCTTCGTTGAAGCTTTAAATAAAGCACAAATTCCTTCTTGGTATCGTTTACTACTCAGCGAGCAAATTATTCCGCACTGGCATATTTATGCTTTTATTATTATTGGACTGCAACTCGTCGTTGGTGTTTCTTATATTATTGGTTATGTAGTTCGTCCGGTTTCGATGCTAGCGGTTTTATTGTGTTTAAATTATTTAACTGTTTATTCTGTGGATCGTGAAATATTTTTTAAATTACTCATAGCTTGTCACGTGATGCTCGCTTGGGTAGGTGCTGGCCGCTGTTTAGGGCTAGATTATTATTTCTTCAAACGCCGTCGCGGACTTTGGTGGTAATTTTATGAGACATTTTATCGTTTTTGTAGTTCTGGTATTTGGTGCCTTAACAGCTTTTTACTACAACCATAGTGATCAAGTTAAAAATATTGAAGACAAAAAAATTCATGTTTATGCCTCTTCTTCTTTTATAGCTAAATGGGGCCCGGGGCCCTCACTCAAAGAGGCTTTTGAAAAACAAAATATTTTTAAAATAGAATTTGTTGAAATTTCAGACATGGCAATGGCCATTCAAAAGATTAACTTCGAAAACGAAAGTTCAATTGCTGACGTTGTTTTAGGAATTGATCAGTTTGATGTAACTCGCGTAGCTAATAAAATTAAATGGCGCGATATCGAACGCAATAGTGGAATTAAGTTTGTTGAAACTTTAGGGCCTGCAGCTTCTGAAAAAACTTTTGTTC
>JBEBIK010000496.1:0-1560 GCA_040080445.1 Pseudobdellovibrio sp. | reverse complement strand
TAACTCAAGATCAGGGTTTTGTAATTAAACACAAAGCAATGAATGGTGAAGAGGCCTTGAAGCTTCTTGAAACTGAAACATACGACGCTATAACACTAGACTTACATATGCCTATTGTTGATGGTCTAAGTTTCTTGAGTCGCCGTAAAGACAAAACACCTGTTATTATTATTTCGTCAATAAACCGTGAAGATGAGTCTATTGCAAAGCAGGCGCTTAAGCTCGGCGCGCTTGATTACGTAGAAAAACCAACAGTAGAAAATCTAGTTAACTCTGGAAATGAAATACGTTCAAAAATTAAAACCGTTTGTAAGTTGAGCTCGCAGCAAAAAAATGAAGTTAGATCAATAGCCCAGTATTCTGAGCCAACAGCCACTGTTAAAAAAATAAGAACTCTAATTGTAGATGACTCAGAAACTATAAGAAACCTACTGGCTAAAGTGATAGGCGAAGATCCCTCTTTTGAAGTGGTGGGTAAAGCACAAGATGCCTTTGAAGCCGAAAAACTAATTAAAGAAAAGTCTCCAGACTTAATAACCCTTGATATTCATATGCCACGAAAAAATGGCGTACAGTTTTTAAATGAAACTCAGCAAAAACAATTCATTCCAGTTGTTATGATAAGTGCTCTTTCAGAAGAAGACGGTCCCTATGTCATGGATGCATTAGCCGCTGGCGCTATTGATTATATTAAAAAGCCAGACTTAAAAGATCTGGCAAAACTAACACCAGTTATAATCGAACGCTTAAAAACAGCTTCTAAAGCCAAAAAAACGAGTAAATCACTTACAGCACGCAAAGCTTTAGTAAAGCATGAAGTAGATTTCGAACATCTCACTCTAATTGGTTCTTCTACCGGCGGAACCGAGGCCCTGCGCTCAATACTAGATTCACTACCAAAGGAAATTCCGCCAATATTAATTGTACAACATATTCCAGCGGTGTTTTCTAAAGCCTTTGCAGATAGGTTAAATGCCGGGCTTCCATTTACGGTTAAAGAAGCTACTCATAACGAAGAGGTTACGCCTAACAAAGTATTAATCGCTCCTGGCGGCTTGCAAATGGGTCTTAAAAAAGTTGGTTCGAAATTATTAATACAAATTACAGAAGATCCTGCGATGAATAGGCACCGTCCATCAGTTGATTATTTATTTAAGTCTGCTCATGAAGCTAAAATCGAAAAAATGACAGCGGTGGTATTAACAGGAATGGGAGCTGATGGCTCAAAAGAAATTACTAAGCTTAAATCAGTAGGGGCGCACACTATTGCACAAGACGAAGCTACATCAGTAGTTTATGGAATGCCCAAAATGGCCGCGGCCACAGGAAGTGTTGATTTTATTTTGCCAGTTTATTCTATAGCAGAAAAAATTATACAGCTAAGCGAAAAAAAATTATTAAAGAAAACGGGTTAAAAACGTCTCAATATGATTAAATTTAAAAAAGTTAAAATTAAAATCAAGTTGAAAGCGTAAGAGCCGATAAGCTAAATTATATTTAAAGAAACGAAGAGGTAAAAAAATGTTTAAACCGACTACAAAATTTTTAATCGTAGACGAT
>JBEBIK010000495.1:0-1561 GCA_040080445.1 Pseudobdellovibrio sp. | reverse complement strand
ATAAAGCACTTTATGCTTTTTGTTAGCTGCGATAGTGTTGGCGTGCAAGCCGAGTACATCAGGTCAGGAATGAATTTCAATTATTTAAAAAGCAATGTGTTGGATGTTTTAAATAAAACCAATGGAACGGCCATTAGTTTTATTAATACATTTAATGTTTTGAGCGCACCAAAGCTTAAAGATTTTTTGCAATGGATTCTAGATTTGCGTGAAGAATTTAACTACGATCAGCAAAAACCTGAAATAACTAGAAAAAAGCGTCAACGAATTTGGTTTGATATTCCGATTCTAAGCCAACCACCTTGGTTAAGCGTTAAGCTTTTAGCGGGCACAGAATGGGAACAACACGTAGAAGACTGCATTTTATTCATGGAAAAAAACGTTCAAAAAGATGACTACGACACCAGCTTTTGTGGTTTTAAACCCTATGAAATTTTAAAGTTAAAACGAAACTTTGCCATCATGAAACAGGGCTTTTCACATGAAGAGCAGCTGATAAACGAAAAAAGATTTTTTCAGTATACAAACGAACTCGATCGAAGACGCGGTACGAGTTTTGTTCAGGTTTTTCCAGAACTTAGAGACTTTCACCGCAAAGCTTGTTTGAAGTAAATCGAACCAGGCGTTAAATAAACCAGACCAAAGCTCGGTGTCATAACATCAAAATTTAAGTACAATGAGGCATGATTTCAAAGTCTTATGTCGCATTTATTTGCTTATTAATTTCAATGCCGCTGTTTGCGCAAGAGCTTAGTTTAGCAGAATCTGAAACTAATCGCGCGCCAGAGGCGGGCCAAGTTATTCTTGAAAAAACTCCAGATTATTCGTCGTCGTATTTACAGAGGCGTGGGACTCATGGAGCTTTATTTTCTGTGATTTATGAAAAATTTTATCCGTTAGATTATAGATCGCTTTTTAATGATGGCCATATTGAAGATATTGTTGGCTCTGACAGGGTTGATCTTGTTGGGCTCGAGATAGGTTATAAATTTAATTTTCGCTTAGGTTCACTTTCAGCATTAGGAAATTATGCCGCAGGAGCAATTGACGGAAATTTAAATGGCGGAGAAAGAAATCTTGCATTTACCAAGTATGGGTTTTCTGTAAACTATGCGCTTGATGCAATATTAGCAGAGCCATGGGTAGTTCCTTATGTTCAAGGTGGCGCGCACCAATTTGTAGTTGCCGAATCTGACATTACTGGAGACTTAGAATCTACCCCAAACGTTGCTGCTAATTACAGAATAGGACTGCTGTTTCAGCTAGATTGGTTTGAAAATTTTATGGATGACAGCGCTCGAGTAGAGCGCCTTAGGTCTTCCGCTCTTGAAAACACATTTTTAGATGTGTATGCAACCGAGTATTTGGCCTCAAGCAAAGCTATTGATCCTGCATCGCAAACGGGAACAGAGGGTGACCCTAATTTACATTCAAGTCTTGAGCTTGGCATTGGACTGAAACTCGAATTTTAATTAAGCGTTAATAAATAATTAAGCTCTTCGTAAACATTCGACCAAGTAATGCTGTTCATGCGTACGTTTAAACGTTGATCTGGAGTAAT
>JBEBIK010000494.1:0-1563 GCA_040080445.1 Pseudobdellovibrio sp. | reverse complement strand
TGTGTATAAGAGACAGAAGTTAAAGAGTACAATCCCAATACTGAAATAGAAGCTTTTTACGATAATCCACAGTTTTCTAAAAATTTGGTCACAATTTCTTCGATGCACGTTAATGTTAAGCCTTCGGAGAATTCTGGCAACAATCCTATGCTAGCTCTTGAGGTTACGGCTGAAGGTCTTTCAACTGATGCTATTGTCGAAATTAAAGACCGTGAAGCTGAATTTAAAGACATGCTTTTGAGACTCACCGAAGATAAAACTTACGATGAATTATCTGAAGCTGAAGGGAAACAAAATTTATGCGAGCAGTTTCGGGATTTACTCAACGCTAATTTAACACGCGGCCAAGTTAGACGCGTGCTTTTGAAATCCTTTATTATCAAGCCTTAAAATCTTCAGGGCTAATATTATAATTTTTTATTCGATCATGCAGAGTCGATTTTGGCATTCCTAAATCGACGGCTGTTCTTTTTTGATTACCATGATTAGCGGCGAGTCTCTTTAAGATCATTTGTTTTTCGATTTCTTTAATAACCGACATTTGATTATTTTGTTCTGCGTAACTTACGCCGGTAGGTGCATGCGCTAGTCGCTCTTTTTTGTTTAATAATATATCGACATGCTTCTCAGCAATATATTCTTTTGGAAATAGTGCAGAGGCGCGACTTACAACGTTCTTGAGTTCACGAATGTTTCCAGGCCATTCATATTTTTTTAATATTTGTAGTGCTGAGTGCGAAAACCTCACCCGCATTTGTTTGGCAAATTGGTAAATCAAATCGTCAAAGTCTTCGATTCGTTCTTTTAATGAAGGAACTTCAACTGTAATTACATTTAAACGATAAAATAAATCGGCTCTAAAAGCTCCATCGCGTATTTTTTGATAAAGGTTCTGGTGAGTAGCTGAAATAATTCGAACATTGGTTTTAACATTGCGATCGCTGCCAACTGGTCTAATTTCATCATTCTCAAGAGCTCTTAAAAGTTTGGATTGAAGCGCGTAGGGAAGATCACCTATTTCATCTAAAAACAAAGTGCCGCCACGAGCACTTTCAAAGGCACCTTTGCGATCTGCTATGGCTCCCGTAAAACTTCCTTTAACGTGCCCGAAGAGTTCACTTTCAATTAAAGTTTCAGTAAGTGCTGAACAGTTTACGCTTAAAAATAGGCAAGGAGCCTGTGGAGAGTTCTGGTGAATATTCTGTGCAATGATATCTTTACCAGAACCAGAAGGGCCGAGTAGTAGAATCGGGTACTTGGTTGAGGCTACATTAGAAAGAGTTTTGAGTTGTTCATTCCAGTACTCGTAACGACTTGTTAGAGGAAAATGTTTTCGTTTTAATTGTAGGTCTACAACAACTAGGTCTTGTGCGCCAACCCTAATTAGATCTCCATCCTTGAGTATGGCCTCTATAATAAGTGCGCCATTCACATATGTGCCATTGGTACTTCGTAAATCTTTGATAACTAATTCTTTACCTCTGACTTCGAGCCTTGCATGGCGTGCTTCGGTGAGTTCATCTGCTATTCGGATTTTGCAATCTTGATCGCGCCCCAGATAAG
>JBEBIK010000097.1:0-7402 GCA_040080445.1 Pseudobdellovibrio sp. | reverse complement strand
GGTTATCTGCAATTGAGTCAGAGCTAAATGAATATACAAAAGTACCACAAAGCTTAATTGATTTTAAAAACAGCCATAAGAAATTTTTTATCGTGGGTATTGGTGGTAGCAGTTTAGGTATTCAAGTATTAGCTGATGTTTATCAAATCAAAAATTTTGAATTTATCGATAATGTTGATGCCGCGCACTTCGAGTACACTCTAAATAGCATTACTAATTTAGAAGAAGTAGCTTGGTTATTTATTTCAAAAAGTGGCCGTAGTATTGAAACATTGGCTGCTCTTGATTTTATAAGTCAATTTTTATCTGAAAAGTCTGTTGATTTACAAAAGCACACTATCGTTATTACCGAAAAAAAAGAGAGCGATCTTTACAATTGGGCAGTAGAAAATAAAGTTTTAAATTTTTCTGTACCACTGGATGTGGGTGGACGTTTCTCAGTATTATCTTCTGTGGGCTTGGTGCCAGCTATATTAATGGGTTTAGATATTCAAAAAATTCAAAAAGGCGCACTCAGCGTGTATCAAGAACAATCCGCTTTAGTAACATTTACTGAAACCACACTCAAAAGTTTTGAACGTGGCGAATGGGTTAGTGTTCTTTGGAGTTATAGTTCTCGTTTAAAATCTTTAGGATTTTGGTGGCAGCAACTTTGGGCCGAATCGCTAGCTAAAAAAGTTGATCGCCAAGGTGGAGTAGCCCCAAGAGTAAGTACACCTATGCCTATGGTAGGAGCGACAGATCAGCACAGCACGCTTCAACAAATTATGGAAGGCGCTAGAGATAAAATGGTTTTCTTTCTGCGCACTGTTGATGCCGAAAAAGGTTTAACAACTTTAAAAAAATCTCTTACTAAAGAAACGTCTCTACTGCAGGGTAAAACCCTTGGAACCTTACTCAAGGCTGAAGCTGAGGCTATTCAGCTAGCGCTAAGCGAAGTCGGTGTTTCAAATATCACTTTGCAAGTTTCAGATCTTAAGGAAGAAAATCTTGGACGTTTAATTATGTTTTTTCAGATATCAGTAATGGCCTTAAGCGAAGCTCTTAATATTAATGCTTTTGATCAGCCGGGTGTAGAGCTCGGTAAGGTTATGACTAAAAAGATTTTAAGCGAATCTTAAAATTTAATTATTTTTACACATGTTTTGCAATAAATCCGAAATACAGCTGAAGCTTTTAAGAACTTTACCACTACATGCAGCTAGTGGATTAGTTAAATTAGGTGATGCCTTCTACGTTGTTGCCGATGATAAATTGTCATTATTTACGTTTTCACTAGATGATATTTCTAAACAAGATAAATTAGTTTTATTCGCAGGACATTTGCCTAAAGATCATTTAGAACGCAAAAAAGTAAAACCCGATTTAGAGTGTTTGGCTTATACACCAGAAGGTTTGCTTGCCGTGCCCTCTGGTTCTAAGCCTAATAGACAAATGGGCTCATTTATTAATTTTAGAAGCGAAGTTCGTAATTTAGATTTCTCTCAGATCTATAAAAGTCTAAATACAGAATTTTCTGAACTCAATATCGAGGGCGCTGCATTTGTTGACTCAAAGCTCATATTGCTACAAAGAGGAAACGGAATTTTAGCTCAAAATGCCCTAATAGAAATCGACGGCAAAGATATATTGGAAGACACAGTTATAAAATCTGAAAGAATTCTAAAAATAAATAAAATTAATTTAGGTAAGCTACAAAATATAAATTTAGGTTTTACAGATGCTTGTTATGCAGACGGAATATTGTTTTTTCTAGCAGTTGCTGAAGATAGCAATTCTACTTATGATGATGGCCAATATGTTGGGGCTTGTATCGGGTATATCAACAAAAATGCGGAAGCTATTTTGTTAAATAAGCTGGACTGTCCATTAAAGCCTGAAGGGCTTTGGGTCGAGAAAATTAATTTAGGTTACAAATGTTATATTGTGACTGATGCGGATTGCACAGAGCAGCTGTCTGGGCTTTATATGGGAGAGTTTTTTACAACTTGAACTCATGTTTTACCAAATATTCGGAATCGGAGCTGCGGTAACATCTGCTTTGCCAAGATTACCTAGGCTCCAATTGTCTTCTAATAAATTTAGTAAACTATATAAATTCACTTGAGCACTTACATCTCCGGATTTAACAGTAGCACCTACTATGCTCGTATAAATTTGATTTAATTTTGCATTTTGTTGGCCTTCATCAAAAGTAGAAATCAAAATAGTATTTTGCATAAAGTTAGTATCGTTCACATACTTTGTAAACTTTTGGCTGTACCACTTATCGGCAAAAGTAACATTTGTGTCATGCCCATTATTTCTGTTGTTAGGAACGTAAAATACATAGTTTGGTAAAGTGCCATTTGCAGCATCTTGTTCAAAATTTGAGGCGTTAACAATATTAGCGCAACGTGAAGCATTATTTTGAATGTTTAAATAACTAATAAAGGGATTGTGTTTGCGCACATATTTACCGCTGAGGTTTCCTGTAAAACAATTTCCTGGGTAATCTTCGATATAGGCTTTCCAAGTCAATTTTTTAGCCTCTAACAAATCAACTATATTTTTAGAATTTATATCGACAAGTTTATCGTTAGTAACATTATTTAAAGAACCAGAAGTAAGGGCGATGTAGTTTGGTTGTGAGGGGTGGGTGATGGCTGAAAAATTAGTAAAATTAGCTCCTCTGCGGGCCAACTGATTAAAGAAGGGTTGTTTAATAGCCGCTGTGTAGTTTTCATTTTCAAAAATTACAGTGATTGCGCGATCAAAATATTTTCCTCTTGGCGAGGCTGCAAAACTTTGTACTGATACCAATAATGAACATAAAGCTATTAATAAAATATTTAACATATGACCCCTCATTTGTTAGCTGATGGTCTTATTCAATAGTGCTTTAAAGCTTGGGTCAAAGGGCATCATAGAGCGTTGAAAATAAGTAAAAATTAGCGGCACAAAAGCTTTGTATTGCTTCTAAGACCGAATATCTTGTTTAAAATAGGCCCTGTGGTAACTTGGCCTATAAATGATAAAAAAATTCTTAAAATCAGAATTCGTTAAAATGCCATGGAAAAACGGCAAAGGCATTACAACTCAGATCTGTATTGAGCCTGCTAGTGCCAAAGTAGATAAAGGCGATTTTCTTTATCGTTTAAGTTCAGCTCCTATAGATCAAGAAACAGAGTTTTCGCAATTTGCTGGTATGAACAGAATACTAATTCCTATTAAGGGAGCCGGCTTTAGGCTTAACGATAAAGCTTATGCCAAATATGAAGTGGCACAGTTTTCTGGAAATGACGAAATTTACTGCTCTTTACTTAAAGGCCCCGTAATAGATTTTGGGGTTATTTACGATCCAACAAAAGTAAAGGCACAAGCTCGAGTTTTACATTTAAAAAGCGATATGACATTTTCACTAGAGCCAAACAAAGAATATTTTATTACGTTGCTAGACGGCGTACTTAATTATAATGGTAAAGCTTTGGCAGAACTCGAAACTCTTCACTATCAAAACGAAATCAACTGCGAGTTGAAGCCAACTAACAGTGCCATGATATTTTATTTGAGCTTAGAAATTATATAGCATTAGGATCAAATTTATGAAAAAAATTTTAATTTTTAATTCAAGTCCCGAAAGCGAAAAAGGCAATTGTGCTCAACTAATTAAAAAAAGTATTTTGCCAAGCTTAGCAAAGTCAGTAAAAACTGAAGTTGTACATCTTGCTAAATTAAAAAATTACAAAACGAATAAAAAATTACTTAAGTCTATTCATCAAGCTTCGGGTTTTATTTTTGTAAGCGGCACCTACTGGGACTCTTGGGGTTCGCCGCTACAGCAGTACTTAGAAGAAATGACTCATCTTGAAGGAACTCAAGCCTACTTAGGCAAGCCTGCTGCGGTTATTATTTTAAATCACTCAGTCGGTGGAAAATCTGTTCTATCAAGGCTTCAGGGGGTTCTCGTAACATTGGGCTGCTTGATTCCGCCAATGAGTGGAATGGTTTACGGTTTAAATACTGATTTAGCATTGAAAAATTCAAGTTTTGCAAAATCATCTCATCAAGATGATTTTTGGTCGTTAGATGATTTGCAACTCATTTTACAAAATTTAGTTCTCAGTCTTAAAATTGAAATTGCGTGGACTATGTGGCCAGTTGATCGTAAAAATTTTAAGAAACGCTGGCTTTAGTAAATTTATTTCTGCTTATTTTCAGTTAAAACACATGTTGCATACTTGTCGTACTTTTTAGATGTATAGCACTCAATTTTTGAAAGAGCAGCAGCCGAAGTCCAACCTGAAGTTTCAAAATAGTCTAATTCGCCTAATATAAGATTTCAATCAGAGTGCCAGGTCCTTAATCTTGTTACAGCAAGTCGTGCTCAGTTAAGATCGGGCGATTACTCATTCGATCTTTCTTAGATTTGAAATACTGATGTTTTGTTCCATAACGAAATCCTTCAGCTTTGTTCGACTCAGGGGCCGTGTTGAGCCAAGCTAATGTTCCGACGGTATCAAAATTCAGAGTGATATCTTCGCAAATTGGCACGAGAAGTTTAGATAAATTTAATTTTCCACAAAGCGTGCTGTAAGCGTAGTCTTGCACTTTTTCAGATAATCCAGCTACAACAGGGTTTCTATAATTGTATTTGTAAGCGTTCAAAAAATAATTTGGATGTTGAAGAATGCATTTGTAATGTCGTCCGGCAAAAGTTTGATTAATTCTATTACCTGCTCTCGTGAGTCTTTTGCTTGTTCTGTGCATGAATTGTTGCATACATTGACTGACATTCGCATCTGGAGTTGAAGCTATTAAATGGTAGTGATTATTCATCAGCACGAAGCTATGAATTTGAAAATTATATTTTTTATTTACGAAGGTGAGTTCCTCACAAAATATTTTCCAAACGGTCTCCATCGGAATTTGAAACCAATCTCGGTTGATGCATCTTGCACTAATATTATAAGGAAATTCGGATTGAAGAATCGATTTTAATCTGGGCATAGCTTGGGTGAATGCAAATTAAGAGACGAGCTAAAAATAAATAGACTGGGTTCTTAAATGTGGCGCTTCCGTAATCAGGACCTGGCACCGAAAAAATGGCGGAAAGGATGAGCTTACCAAACTAGTTAATAATTACTGATGGTTAGCTAATTATAAACTACAAGACACGACTTTTAGCGATGAAAAGAGACAACTTTAGCTGTTGATACTGCGGGATTGAACACATTGTCTAAGCAATCGGTTGCGCCCTTTATATCTAAGCCAGCCTTTCGCATGTATATCATCATCGTTTCCATATCACGCCAGCCACCAATACTCATAACTTTTGCCGGAGCCACGCCTTTTGCCAGCATCATCGTCGCCCATGTGGCTCTCAGATCATGAAAGCGCACTGGCGGTAATCCAATGCCCACTAGAAAATGCCGCAAGCATCTCGCCTGCTCACCTTTGTACCATTTAGGAAGCCTCGGCAAAAGAAACTCAGATTCTGGGCTTGCTGCAACCAACTCTTTAAAAATTGGTATTAATGGTTTGGCAATTTCTACTATTCGATCATGGCCAGACTTTGTGCATTTAAAACCATCTGAACTATTCCATGATTCGCTTACAAGAATGGTACGATCTTCGATGTTTATATTATTTTTCTTGAGCGCAAAAAGTTCTCCACTGCGCATCCCTGTAAATACAGCGGCTGCCCATATTGGATACCATTCGCTAGATAGATCTCTCGCTTGCTGTAAAAGTATGGTTACTTGTGGCTCAGTTAGCACAGGCATGATTTTTTCTGGCGCTTTTAGCTTTAGCTTAGGTGTAGGGTTGCGATTGATATAGCCGCAATTAACCGCATGATCGAATACATTATTGAGACTCTTTAAAATAAAACCTTTGTGACCAACAGTATTGCAGGTCATTTGATTAATTATTTCAAATATCTCGACTGTCTTAATTGTATCGACATAGCGATTATTCAAATGGGCAGAGTATTTCCTTAAACAGGTTTCAATGCTGTAGATTGTTTTTTGCGTGTAACCGTTTATTCGTATTTGCTCTAAAAACCCTGCAACACATCTTTTCCATGTCGGAGCCACTTTTTCAGCGATCTTTTGATTTACTAAAATGATGAGTTCTTGATGTGCTCTGATTGCTTCAGCTTTTGTTTCAAGTTTTTTTCGATATAACGAAATTGGCGTCTTCCACTGTGGGTGTCGTTTACTGTAAGAAGCTGACCATGTGCCGTCTTTTTCTTGCTTAATACCCATTAGCTCTCCTCTTTTTGAAAGGCCGGCGTAATGAGCTTGGCTAGTTCACTTTTTATGTATCTGTTGAGTCGGCCAAATTTATAATACTTAATCGTGCCGTTACTTGATAGGTTCATCAGCGTTTTAATACTGATTCGTAAGTAATCGGCAGCCTCTGCACTATTTAGCCACTCTTCTTCTAATTTGAATGAGAAAGAACTTACATCTGACCTTTTGTCGTGTTTATTCATAAGTGTTCCCTTCGTAATTATCAAAAGATAAAGTAAATATTGTAAAAATTCATTCTTAGCAAATATGAGGTTTTTTGAATGGTTAGAGCAACCTATAAATTCGATGAAACTGAAGTTTTCAAATTGAGTCCAAAATCACGCGGAGAGTGTTTAAAAATATATGAAATGCTTTTGAACGTAATTTCAAAAGAAGAGAGCTTTAATAAGATCACTGATACAAGCATGCTAGATATGCTTACGTACGAACTCTTTAGATTATGTAAAACCAGAGAACATCACTATATAGATGGCTCATATAAATTTTCAAAAGAATTTGTGAAGGAACTTAAAAAAAATCAAAATAGACAAGTACTCAAAGAGTTTTTAAGACAATGGTTTAATATTAGTTACAATGAGTTTCATTTAGTATTTGATTTAGATTTTCAAATGAAAATTTCAGGCTCACAGGCTCTATTTAGAAAGGAAGCCTACTCTGTCATGCATGATAAGAAAGCCAATTATTTAGGTATGGTGCCGTTTTGGGTTATACCAAAAGAAAAGTTTATGGAGACATTTTTTTTATTTAGATTTTCACTCATATGTAGTCAAGGTGAATTAAACTTCTCAAGAGAAGAAGCTTTTGAACTAATTGAAAAAATCAGATTGAATGTTTATAAAAGCAGAAGAATATATTCAAAAAGCAATTTAACACCAATCGAGCAATGGCTAGATTTGGCTCTTCCAATCCTTAAAGTAGTCGGAAAATCAGACCCAATAGCTTCTGCCAACAAAACAATCTCCTCGAATTTCTCTATAGCTTGGGCTATTTTATTTACACATTTAGATTATTCAAGATTAACAAATTGGCGAAAACTAAAAAAAACAAATTCTTTTTTAAAGAAATTTATAGCCAATACTTTAGGTGCATTTTCGATAGAGCTGCTT
>JBEBIK010000096.1:0-7449 GCA_040080445.1 Pseudobdellovibrio sp. | reverse complement strand
TTATGTTTTTACCTACGTAGACACTCATCTCGAAAATATTGATCGTATTCTTTATATAGGCAGCACTGGTGAAAAAATTGGTGGGTCTTCTGTTAAAACCAGTTACCACTACAGATGGTCTGGTTTAGTAGCCGTAACGTCTAATGGTGACTACCAACAGCTGACGCGATTTTGTCCGTTTCAGTCGCAAACAGTAGTAACTCCTTACATCGAACAATTAATTTCTCAGACGAATAAAGGTGAAGCTTTTAAATCAGAATTAACAATCCCGTTTGAGTTAAACCCTGTAACGGGTATAGCTCTAGCTTTTTGTGCAGCGGGATTATTAGGTTTGCTACTTTTGGCCATTGTAAAAATGCGTGGAATCTCAGTTTCTTAAAAAATTAATCAAGCCTAATCGTTTGGTCATCTAATATTTTAAAACTTTTCTTGATGCCGCGTTCGCTGAGTTTAATTTGAACAGATGCGGCGGCACCGTTATCTAACACAAAGGCTAGAGATCTTGGTGCTTTAAAGTCTGTACTCACACTAAAGGATTCAACAATATATTCGCCTTTTTCTTGATTGGTATAGAGCGGAAATTTAAAGCTGAGTTTGCCATTTACAACTTTTGAATCGTTTTTGCTGACTGAATGGCCGAGCGATTTACCTGAAGGGCCTCTAACTGTTACGTAAATATAAAAGTCGTCATGATCAAGACTGTTCATGGTGATAGGTAAATCAAATTTAATGCTGGTGTCTCCGCCTTTGTCGTTATCGCCTTTTTCTACTGATAGCTTCATCGAATTTACATCTAATTCGATAAGATTAGTTTTAATAACTCCACTGAAGTGTTCAAAACCTATTTGCTTATTAATTGGAAATTTAAAATTTTCAGCTATATATGATTTTGTTGCCGCATAGTTTAAAGTTAGATTAGTTAAGTTAACTTGTCCGGTGGGGTATTGTTTCCAGAAGTAAGACCTGATTCTTACTTCTGAATCTCCAACTTCAGATAAAAAGCAATTACCTTCGTAGTTACGGCTGAAGCAGCGATGGCCAACAGGGTGATTCATACTTGTTAAATCCCAGTCGAGATTTATCATATTTAGATCTGCTGTGTGCTTAACGGGTATAATAAGCTCGATGCCATTATGTCCATCTATTGTGGGTTGAGATTTTACTTTAATAGAGCTTTGATCAAGAGTGGGTTTAGTTCTTTTGTTGACGATAAGACTGCCTTTTAAATAGAGATTCGGTATGCCACTTGTTTCTAAATTGGAATAATTTTTTGCTCTATCATTAAGGGAAATACTTCTTACTCGGTACATTCCATCAAGCACTTCTTCAGTATCAATCGTGGTTTGTCCTTCAAGTGCTGTATTTAAAAAATCAGGTCCTATTGGTTTTAATTTTACAGAAAAACTAATATTACTGTCTTTGATACTTTCAAATGTAACATCGAGGTCATCAAGGCCAGAGATATCATCATGGGCTTCGTCTATGCGCACATTAAGCGGATATTTTCCATTTTTTACTTCTTCTAACGAAGCTTTTTGTGAAAAGTGCCATTGAATATTACGAGTGATCCATGGAGGCTTAGTGTCTGGATTTTCAGAATCGATATAAATTTTTGCGTTTTCAGCCGCAGTTGTAAAATAATCGATATCTGGAAATATTAAATTTTTTAAAAAAGTATGTTTTTGTGGAGCCTTATTTACCAGCCATTCTGGCTGGTTTACAAAAGCACTAAAGTGCTCAGCAAAGTCTTCTTCGGGTTTGCTCATAGCATAAGTCGAAACAAAGCTCGTTGAGTTTGGATTTTTCAAAACATAGCCGCCGCCAGAAGACTTTTTCCAAGAGATATCGATATATGACTGTTTAAATGTTTCGCTCTGGTCTCTCCAATAAGCATGTCCCATTTCGTGGATAATTGTACCTTCACCGTATAGGTCGGCTCCTGTCTGTCCAATGAAAGCTTTATCGCCAAATAGAATTTTTTCTTGATCAGCATAATAAATGGCACTAGCAGTTGTAATCGGCAGATCGACACCAAATTGATGGCGGCCAATTTTTTTAATTTTCATCTGTTTAAAAACATTAGGTGGTAAATCGATTATTTGTTTTGCAATTGTAATGAGTTCTTCTAAGCGAAAAGGCCGTTCAATTTTATTAGATGTGTCTAATATACTCCAACCAGTTTTTTTAGTGATGTGAGCCGACACTTGTTCTTTATTGGCCACAGCTCTTAAAAGTTGTTCGTAAACCGTATTAGAAAAACTAATAAAAAATTCAATATCACCCTTGGGAGCTTTGGCTGAGCAAGCTTCTTCGCGGTATTTTTCGAGCAGTGGTCCAAAGAGTTTTTCTTCAGCATCTGAAGTAACAAAAATGACAGGCCCAGAAGATGTATCTGTTCTCGTTAATTTGACCGAACCAGGGGTGCTTTTAAAAAAGAAAGTCATAGGCCCAGTAATTTTAAATTCTTCAGCCACATTCGATATATATTTCAGTAAAGCCCACTGAGGTTTACTACCTGTAAAAGTTATTTTTTGTTTTTTTAATTTTTCAATAATTTTGTCACTGCCAAGTGCAGGGGTGCCACCGGCACAGAATACTGAGCGGTAGATCGTTTCAGCATGAGCGGCCGTGCTCAATAACAAACTAAGTAAAATAATTGTTTTAAGCACCGTGTAAATATATCGGTAGAAGTAGAGCTAGGCTAAAGTCTTATGTTGTTTAACTGTCTCAGAGTAGTACAATTATTATATATGCAAGATGAGTTACAATTACGAGTGCAAGAACTTGAGCAACAAACTAAAAACTTACGTTTAGCCCTTGAGTACTATGCGGCCAAAGAAAACTGGTACCCTGGAGATTCTTTTAAACAAGCGGGCCGCATCGATGAAAATGATCTAGAATATTTTGCGGAGTCTAAAACATCAGATCTTATTGGCGGAAAGCTCGCTCGTCAGATGTTATTTGAATTTGATAAAGTGGGTAACGAAAAACAACTAGCTCGCGCTCGCAAAAGAATTTAATTATTTTTTCGAATTATCTTTCCACAAAACTGCATATAAACTGCTCGCGCACGCAATAGAATTAGCATGGGCCGTGCTTGAACAGTATTCTGGCTCTGAATTTACACAAGCAACTGAATTTGCGTAAATTATGTTAGAACAATACTCTGGTTTTGTTCCAGCGCAGGCTAGAGTATTAGCAGATGATGTGTTTGAACACTTACTCGGTTCAGTTCCTATACAAGCATAAGAAGATGAGTAAGCAGCGCTTGAACAGTAGCTAGGTTTTGAGCCTAGGCAAGCTACTGAATTTGCGTAAAGAGAATTTAAGCAATACTCGGGATTACTTCCGGCACAAGCCATAGAACTCGCAAAAACTGTACTCGAGCAGTAACTTGGATTAGACCCCATACAAGCCGCGGCACCTGAGTAAACTGAGTTTGAGCAGTAACTAGGTTTAAAGTCAGCGCAGGCAATAGCACCAGAGTAAGATGAATTTGCGCAAAACTCGGGTTTACTTCCGGCGCAAGCTACAGAATAAGCGTAATTTGTGCTTGTGCAATAGCTGGGGCTTGCCTGACTAAAAAAACTAAAAAATAGACTTACAAGAAACAGTGTTTTTTTCATAATTTAAAGTGATGCAAAATTCGTGAAAGCTAAATAGTGCTGAGTTCAGTTATAAGAGTTTAAAAGTGTATCAGTCTGAAACACGATGTATAAAGTATGTATAAAGTGCCATTCATGGTTACAGCGCTAAACTAAAGTCGAGTTTTTTCCGATAGACTGAGTATGACAAAACTCATCTTTTTACTGATAACTACTTTCAGTTTGGTGTCTTTGGCTGAAGAAAAAATACCTACTGACAAAGAAAAATTTGTACAGAAATTTACTAAAAATATGGCTACAGTTGAAAATTGTGTAGACGGCCATGTGAGCTAAAATAAATCTCTAGGTTGTGTTGATGCGTACAAATATATAAGTGCTGTTTGTGACGTTAAAAGTGAAAGCAGTTTTGCAAGACGCTTTAATAAAATTCCAAAAAAATATTTTAAGAGCGCATGCGAAATGCAGGGCATTGGCGAAAATAGAGTGGCCGAGTTTTTTGATTTCGACACTCAAAGTTGTGTGAATGGGTATGAAACTATAAATGATAGGCTTGTATCTTTAAATCAAAATCGTAAATTTTTACCTGAAAAACAATCTTACATGCTAGAAAAGCTATCTTGCAAAGAGTACCAAAGCTTTGTGAGACTGTGTTTGTATATTGATGGGCGCTTAAGTAAATTTTATCCTGAGAGCCAGGATGTAGATAAATTGCCGAAGTTGGATCTGACTCAAAAAACTTCAGAAGTTTGTAAACCCGAAACTCAAAGCTCCGATGCACTTTATACGATGAACAAGGATTTAACTAGTTTTGCTAAGCTTCCAAGGTTAGTTTTATTTAAAAAATTTATTATCAGTTACAGAGCACGTTTACCTGCGGGGCAAGGTGCTGGCTCATCTTCTTGTGAGCAGGTCAGAGTGGGCTACGAAAACTTAGGTTGTGAGCGATTTGAAGCTTCGAATGAACTTGAGCCTTTTTATTATACGGAAGAAGAATGGCGCGAAAAACGACTTGAAGAAATTAAAGCAGCCAAAGAAGAGGCCAAATCTGTTAAAGGTCAATAATTTTTAAAATTTACAGAGAACCTTTTTTTGTGTACTTTAATTGAATGTTTTTAAGCTTTTTTAAACCTCTTGAAGTATACACCGACGGCAGCCATAAAGGTAAATGGGGCTCATGGGCTTTTGTGGTGGTTAAAAACAATAAAATTATTCATGAAGCGTCTGGACGAGTCAGGGGTACGGATAGTAACTCAATGGAGTTTCAAGCTGCTATTGAGGCACTAACTTACTTAAAACCTAAAACTAAAGCTTGCATCTATTCTGATTCAAAAATTTTAATCAACTGTGTATCTTCAAAAGACGAAAGGGCCCTTGAATTAATAAAGCTCGCGCCCGAAAAATACATTTCATGGAAATGGGTTAAAGCCCATAACGGAAATATTTATAACGAACGCTGCGATGAGCTTTGTTTTAAAGCCAGAAGTGAGCTTCTTTGAAAATTTCACGAATTTTACATGCAGGTTATGTTTTCGAAAGTGGCTCTTCGCAAATTATATTTGACCCCATATTTGAAAATCCCTTTAGTCGAAATTGTCATGCCTTTCCAAATGTGCAATTCGACCTAGAACAAATTAAGCAGCTAAAACCCGCTGCGGTATTTATTTCGCATTATCATGACGATCACTGCTCGCTAGAGAGTTTAAACTTATTAGACCGAGCTACTCCAATTTACATGTATTGTTTTTATGAAGAGATCTTTAATTTAATACGAGAGCTGGGATTTAAATTTGTTTTTTCTTTAAAACTAGATGTTCCCATAAAAATCGCAAACTTTGAAATCATCCCTCGTCGAGCACTGGATGCTGACGTTGATTCTATATTTCAGATCAGAGCCGAAGGTTTAAATATTTTAAATGTGGTCGATTCTTGGATCGATTTTGAAACTCTCGATAAATTAGCTGAATATAGTCCGTGGGATATGATCTTATGGCCATTTCAAACCATGCGTGAAATCGAAGTGATAGCGCCTGATCGTGCACAGTTGCCTGAAAAAGAATTACCACCTGAGTGGATAGAGCAACTTAAAATACTTAACCCCAAATACATTGTGCCGAGTTCGTGCCAATTTGTAATGGAGAGTTGGTCTTGGTATAACCATGCTTTTTTTCCGGTAACTTATAGACAATTTGCCAGAGAAATAGAATTAGCTCTTCCAGATTCTAAAATTGTAAGACTAAATCCATCTGTATCGGTTGAATTGACCCCCTTACTCACTATTTCAGATTCTTTAAGTTGGGTAAAACCAATAGGTGAGCAGGATGTTGATTACGAATTTATACCAGACTTAGTTGCACCTCCTACGTCCGAAATCTCAAAACGTTTTAGCAAACTGACAGATCAACAAACCGAAAGAGTTTTTGAATACTGTTTGCTGGGTTTGTTAGAAAAATATAAATCTCTTGATGCCCCAGAAGATATCTACTTTGAAACCACAAGGCTTTGGAAATTATCGGTTTACGATCATACAGGTAAGTCCACTGATTTTTATTACAATATTCAAAATGAAAATATTGAAATTACATCTCAGCAAGAATTGGTTGATTGGGTCACCGAAGTGCCTATAGCAAAGCTCTATGCTGCTTTAGAGCAAGGTGAGGCTTTAACTTCGATGTACATCAGAATTAAAAATTCACAATTTGAAGATATAGTCGAAGACCCATTAATACGCTGCTTATTCAACTCTGTTGTCGGCGCTTATCAAACAGCACAGTTAAAAAATCTTCAAGTTCGATAATAAGAAGAAAAATTTTTATTGGTTTATTCGCGAATAAGCGGAACTAAGATTTTCATCTCAAAATTGACGTCATTGATATCGGCATCTTCAGGATAAATTTCAATTTGTGAGCCGCAATTTCCTGTGTAGTCAGAGCGTGGCAACCATTCATCATGAATGTAGTGCATAGACTCGTACAGGTCAGATAGCGGTCCACGGTGAGTAAACTCAGCATATTGGCCGGCTTCTGTAAAAGTTGCTTCCATACCCTCAGGGACGCGATCCGTATTTGAAACTTGAATGGCCGCAGTGTAGTCGGCGGTTTCATCTTCATAAACATCTGAAGCAATTCCTACGAATGACCCTATACCATTTTCAATTTCTGAAGATCGTTCTAAAAACTCAGCCCAGAGTTCAGGAACTGCCGTATTATCAGGTAGCGTCACTTCGTGAGAGATCGTCATGCCAATGTAGAGCATTTCTGGACGCTGAATGATTTTGGGATCTTTATTAACTAACATTAGAATTTAATTCTGAAACCGATACCGCCATCAAGAGCAAGACCAGTAACATTCATAATGTAAAGAGCCGGCGCTAATTCTCCGTAAAATTCTGACGTTGAACTTGTTGCGTAAACTAAACCAACTGGAGCGCGAAAACCAATGCGAGTTTTATTTTCGTCGCTACCGCTACGAATTTGTAGTAAACGTACACCTCCACCAGCGTACATATTAAATTTATCAAAAGATTTTACGTTTTCAAAAAGGTAATCACCAAAAATAGAAAGTCCATACATGCTATCGATTGCGTGTGTTAGACCAGCATCTATTGCGCGATTTTTAGGTAGGTCCCATTTTAAAACCACGCCATTGTGCGATCCTACAATAAGTCCTCCGCTGAGGTCTGAAGCATTAGCAGATGCCGTGAATACAAATAAAAAAGCTATAATAAATAATTTCATTTTGTGGCCTTTCGTTGGTGAAGAAGTTATATGTAGCTTAGATATACAGATTTTTCTAGAAAGAATTGCTCTAAGTTATTAAAAATACTAAACTTTGTGCTTAATTATTG
>JBEBIK010000493.1:0-1570 GCA_040080445.1 Pseudobdellovibrio sp. | reverse complement strand
GCCTATGCGGGGCTCAACAAAACTCAGTGGCAATCGTAGATGAAAACCCTGAAGCACAAAGACTTTATTTAGAATTTTTGGTATTTAAAAATTTATTTAACAAAAACAATATTCAAAGCGAAATATTTGATATCAACAAATTAAATGATTTTAAAAATTTCGCATTAATTTACAACCGCTACACAGATTTTTATCTACAAGAAGAAAAATCAAGCGAAATAAAAAAATTGTATAATGAAAACAAACTACAACTCTCACCTCAACCTTACGACTACTTTTTATTGGCCGATAAAGAAAGACTTCTAGACTGGAACGAACAAACCGAAGTTTCTAAGCCTGAGAGTTTAATTAAAACTTATGATCTTGGTAAAGCGGATCGTGATCAAATGTGGAATGAGCGTAAACATTTATTTTTTAAACCCAAAACTTCATTCGGCGGCAAACAAGCCTACAAAGGTGCATCGATAAGTCGTAAAATTTTTGACGAAGTCTTCAACGAAAACTTCATTGCTCAGCAGTTATCTGTTCCAAGCCAAATTGAAGTTGAACTCAATGGCGAAAAACTACAATTTAAATATGATTTGCGTTGTTATGCTTACAAGAATGAAATTCAGCTCATTATTGCAAGACTCTATCAAGGCCAAACGACTAATTTAAAAACAACTGGCGGCGGATTTGCCTGCGTTATTGTAACTTAGAATTTTTCGGATCTGCCTGAGCAATATTAATTTCTGTTTTTTGTACACAATCTAAATATTTAAGACCTTGGTGTATATAAGCATCTTCAGCGTAAGCGCTGACATGATCTACTTTACAAGAACTATATGAAAATTCTTTTTCAATTTCAGAGTTACGTAATTTATAGTCTTTACGAGGCTCAGCTTGTACAGGTCTAAAATAAGCAACTTCTTCACGTCTCGTGTCTTGTTCTAAATTTAATACGACATCTGGTTTTACGCCTGACAATTGGGTAGAATTTCGACTTGGTAGTAAATAAATGCCTTGAGTTTTAAATAGGCTCACTTTAGATTTTAGGGCCCACTCTTGAGGTTCTTGAAAAGTGCCTTTTCCGTAAGTTCTCTCACCCACAATCAAAGCTCTTTTGTAATCTTGCAGCCCACCCGCCAAAAGCTCAGAGGCACTAGCAGAAAATGAATTCACTAATACCACCATAGGCCCATCAAATATTTTTTCGTCAGAAGTCAGTACAACTTCGTTGGATTTTTTTTCATCAAAGTATTCAACATAGTAAGCTTTTTTGTTTTTGCCTAAAAATAAACCTGCTATGCAAGAAGCTTCGCCTAATTGCCCACCTGGATTATCGCGCAAATCAAGAATAAGACCACTCACTTGATCTTTATTGGCTTGATCTAATTTTAAAGAAATTTCGGCACAAACGCCTGAGTTAAATTTAGACAAAGTAATAACTGCGTACTTTTTAGAATCGTGAATAATATTATATTGAACATGACTTAACTCGCGGTAAGTTCTGCGTACTGTAATATCAATCAACTGTTTTTTTCTTTCAACGCGGAAATTGAGTTCGGTTGCATTCTCGTTCTTAATTAAA
>JBEBIK010000492.1:0-1537 GCA_040080445.1 Pseudobdellovibrio sp. | reverse complement strand
TGCGTGTGGTTGTGGCTATGAGTTTTTTAATTTTAGCCAAGCTCATTAATGTCTATGTTCCCTTTCTCTATAAGGGGGCTGTTGATTCATTAACATTGAGTACAGCGATCATTTTACCAATTGGCATAATAGTGAGTTATGGTCTGGCGCGTATTCTTCAGCAGACTTTCGGAGAGTTGAGAGATTTTATTTTTGTTAAAGTGTCGCAGCATTCGCAGCGAAGTATTGCGCTCTCTACTTTTAAACATCTGCACGAGCTTTCGTTGGCTTTTCACTTAGATCGACAAACGGGTGGTCTTACTCGCGTTATTGAGCGAGGTATACGTTCTATTCAAACTGTTTTGAGCTTTATGTTATTTAATATTATGCCAACATTACTCGAGATTGGTTTAGTGACTGGCATATTGTATGTAAAATTTGGTACCAAATTTGCCCTTATTACTTTTGTAACAGTTGGGCTCTATGTGTATTTTACTTTTGCAATTACCAATTGGCGTACAAAATTTCGTAAATCGATGAATGAGCGCGATACCGAAGCCAACACCAAAGCGATTGATTCTCTTTTAAATTTCGAAACTGTAAAATACTTTGTTAATGAAGAGCACGAATATAAGCGTTACGACGAATCATTAGAGCAGTATCAGGCCGAAGCTATTAAAAGCCAGTCGAGTCTATCGCTGCTTAATGTTGGCCAAGGTGCGATTATTGGAATTGGTTTAATATCTATTATGTATCTAGCCGCCGAAGGTGTTGTTGATAAGACATTAACTGTGGGTGATTTTGTATTAGTTAATACTATGTTGCTGCAATTATTTATTCCTTTGGGTTTTTTGGGTTTTGTTTATCGTGAGGTGAATCAGGGTTTAACCGACATGGAAAAAATGTTTGAACTCTTAGAGGTGCAGGGAGATGTAAAAGATAAAGAGTCGGCTCAGGTTTTAAATCCTAATAGCTGGTCTGTCGAATTTGAATCAGTTAGTTTTTCGTACTCAAAAGAACGACAAATATTAAAAGATGTCAGTTTTAAAATTCCAGCAGGAAAAACTTTGGCCATTGTTGGGCCTTCTGGTAGCGGTAAATCTACTATTGCAAGACTACTATTTAGATTTTACGATGTGAGTGAGGGCGCTATTAAAATCGGTAATCACGACTTACGAGATGTAACCCAAAAATCTTTACGTCAAGCTATAGGTATTGTGCCACAAGACACGGTCTTATTTAATGATTCAATAGGCTACAATATACAGTATGGTAAACCCGATGCTAGTGAAGCCCAAGTGCAAAAAGCTGCAGCTTTAGCACAAATCGATCAATTTATAAATTCACAAGCTAAGCAATATAAAACTCCAGTGGGGGAGCGTGGTCTTAAACTTTCAGGCGGCGAAAAGCAACGCGTAGCTATTGCGCGCACCATTTTAAAAGACCCTCAGATTTTACTTTTTGATGAAGCCACTTCTGCATTAGATTCGCATACTGAAAAAGAGATCCAGTCTTCACTTCGTGAAGTTTCTAAAAATCGTACCACTTTAGTTATTGC
>JBEBIK010000491.1:0-1578 GCA_040080445.1 Pseudobdellovibrio sp. | reverse complement strand
GTTTTAGAATTTGAATATTTATCTAGTTTAAAGGTAGTGCTCGGTGAAACATTAATAATATTACGATCTGACATAACTATTTTTGCGCGCGAATCTTTTTCTGTAATAATTGTATCGCCCTCTTGAACCTTAGTGCCTACTTTGGCTTCAATAGAGGCTTTAGCATTTTCAACTTTAACTTTTCCTTTAACCACCATAAATACGCCGTCAGTAGCAAATGCCATTTGAGAAAATAAAAAAAATGTAACTAATATAGTCTTCATAAACATCCTGTGTAAATATGTAGTTATATAGTCTGATTTTCGAAAATAATTAGCAAGAACTAACTCGAAAGCTTGGCCTAGGCCTTAGGTCCAGTGTCAGTGGATTTTTTTTAGCAAGTACTCACCAAATAAAGCCAGTAAAACACCCGCAACGATAAACATGTCGGCCACATTAAACACGCCCGTTCGTAGCGGCCCCCAGAATTCCATCAACATAAAATCAATAACGTGCCCGTCCTCATGAAATACACGGTCCCACAGGTTGCCAAATCCACCTGCTAGTATAAATGTATAGGCGTATAAGTTAATTTTAAGATTTTCTTTTTTTAATAAATACCAAAGCATGCCGCCAAGACCAAAAAAAACAACGAGTGCAAAAATAACAAATCTCGTTGTACGAGTCCAGCCACCACCCAGGCCTAAAAAAGCTCCAGGGTTTTCAGCGTAAACTAATTGAAAGAGGCCATTAAAGTAAATAATAGGATCTTTCCCCATTAAACTTTGCACGGCCCAAAATTTTGTTGCTTGGTCTAACAGAAAGATAAAGAATAATAAAATGAAAATCACAACTAATTTATATCTTAACGTCATCTCGGTAGTTTTCATTTTTTTAGTCTCTAGGATTGACTGCGCACAAGCAACTGAAATTTCTAAGGCAGCATATGATATTTCACCAATCATAGGGTTCGGACAAGAAAATTTCACATTCCAAGTTACTGATTTTGATGTCAATAATAAAGGTAAGTCTGTTAGTTTCGATCCTAATATTGCTGGAATACTACGTCTAGGTATCAATGCTTACGGTTTCGGTATTGGTTACTCATTTCGAGAAGTACTTAAAGACGGCGATCCACGCAAAGGCACTACGGAATTTGCCGATCTTCAACTTGGCTATCAAACTAAGAACTGGGGCATCGACACTTATTACCAATCTTATACAGGCTTTTTTACCTCGAATACCGCCACTATACAGTCATTTCCAAATTTAACATTTAAACATCAAGGCATAACTGGGCGTTATGCTCTACAAGAAAGCGATTTTTCAGTAAATGCAATGATGGATCAAGCTGATGAAGTTAAATCTGACTCTGGAAAACTGTATGCCGTTGGGGGCCTTCACCTCTACTCAATGGAGGTGGATGTACCTCTTCTACAAATGGAAAATGCAGGTCTCGATACCGAACTTGAAAACCTTCGAAAAATGAAGGCCTCATCCATTAATTTAGGATTGGGCTATGGCTACAACTGGCTTTACTCTAATCGCCTATTTATTGGTGTACTTATTGATCTACTCGGAACTTATGCTAATTATGAT
>JBEBIK010000490.1:0-1578 GCA_040080445.1 Pseudobdellovibrio sp. | reverse complement strand
CCGGAACTACCAGTTAAAAGTTGGTTAGTAAAAGCTACTCCAGACCAAGTGCGCGTAAATGTTAATGTTCAAAATGTGCAAGTAATACCAAATACAAAACCATACCCTACACAAGAGCAAGATTGCCGTTGTGAGACTCAAAAAGTAAAAACATTTGCAATGAGTAAAAAAGCTTATGAAAATGGTTTACAGCAAGTAACAGTAAGTTACCTTGGAGCTTTCCGCGGAACACCAATTAGCCGCGTAGATGTTCGCTTAGGTTCATACAACTCTGAAAAAAATGAGACTCAATTAATTTCACAAGCACAAGTTGAAATTAACCAAGATCTATTTGTAATGCCCAGAGGAGACTTAAAAGATTATTTAATAGTAGTGCCTTCGGCCTTATCTCAAGGCATTAGCGAATTTGTAGATTGGAAACGTTCACGCGGCTTTAATGTTTATGTTGAAACCGTAAGCTCTCCAAACAATACGTTAGCTGCAATACAAACTTTAATTAAAAAATACTACACTGAAAACGGAATTGATTTCGCCATCTTAGTCGGTGACGAAACAACTATTCCGATGTTTAGAGCAGCCACTTCAGGTTCAAGCCAAACTCCCAGTGACTTAAAATATTTCACTATGGATGGTGCAACAGATAATGTGCCAGATGTTTTCTCAAGCCGTATTGCTGCAACAACTGCTGATCAAGTTGCGGCTCAGTTAGCTAAATCTATTGAGTTTGAACAACGTTCATATGCAGACTCTTCAGGCTTAAAGCGTATTATTGGTATCGCATCTAATGAAGGATCAAAGCCTTCAGATGACGAATACGTAAAATCTATTCAAGAAAAATTTAAAGAAGGATTAGGTACTACAGCTACTCACTTATACCAAAATGATCCTAATTCTAAACCGGCAACTTTAAATGCGGCTTTAAGTTCAGGTGCATTATGGTTAACGTATTTAGGTCATGGTAGCGGTTCTAGTTGGCCAAGTATGAACCAACAGTATTCGGTATCTCACATTTCACAGATCAGTAATAAAACTACAGTTAAGCCAATTCTAATAGATGTTGCTTGTCAGAACGGTCGTTTAACTTCGGGCTACTTAGGTACAAGTTTCATGAAAACAGATTCAGGCAGCGCATTCGGTGCAGCAGCTTACTACGGCGGTAGCGTGAACATTTCATGGCATCCACCAGCAGTTATGGCTCGCGGAATTGCTTTTGAGCATGTAGCTAAAAAATTCCGTCACTTGGGTGAAGCTCTTTTGGCAGGTCATTTATATTTAGCTGCTAACTGGAATAACCAAAATGAAGTAGTAGATAATTTTGAGTGGTATCACTTGCAAGGTGACCCTGGAATGAATATCGAATTTTAATTTTAAAAGGTAAAAATGTTAGGGAGTACAGGATTCGAACCTGCGACATCGACCTTGTAAGGGTGGCGCTCTACCAACTGAGCTAACTCCCTGTAGTAGAAGAGATTTTCATGTCCAAAAAGCCTTTCAGATTTTAAAGCCCGAACTTTTTCAAAAAGCCAGTTTGCCCCTAATTGATGGGCAAGGAATAATCTGGCAAAACTATGCAACTGA
>JBEBIK010000489.1:0-1578 GCA_040080445.1 Pseudobdellovibrio sp. | reverse complement strand
GAGTT
Source organism: Pseudobdellovibrio sp. (assembly GCA_040080445.1). GTDB lineage: Bacteria > Bdellovibrionota > Bdellovibrionia > Bdellovibrionales > Bdellovibrionaceae > Pseudobdellovibrio. The sequence continues at coordinate 1,573 of JBEBIK010000489.1, read as the reverse complement.
TAACAACTCATAAGATAGGGCTTTATCTTCTGCACCCCAAAAAAGGCCATCTTTATGCCGACTAATTTCTTTGTTAGCTTTTACCAAAAAAACTCCACCCAAAATAAGTGGGCCTGATTCACTACTCTCATACGACTGCAGTAACCAGTTATTCGCAATAAAGTTATGGCCTCTTTGCAAGTAAGTCGAATCTATAGAATCTACATAAAGCCCTGCATAGACTTTATTACTGGCGCCTGCATCTTTTGCAATAATGAGCTGAATATAGCTGATGTTTTCACGCGACAATTCACAGTCATGATCGATAAATAATAACCACGTATTTAAGTTTTCATTTATAACCTGTGAACGCTCAGTATTTGCAGCATTACACCAAATTAGATTTTCAGTTATGCCTAGCAATTCCTGACGGCTTTTGACTTTCAAAAAAGTAGCCTCACTCTGAGCGTAAATAACAATTGTTAAATTCATTTTTTATTCACAAAGTTTTTAATAATAATCCACAAAAATAAAAAACCGTCTTTAACAACCGATAATTTTGAGCTGCCAATACGATCGCGGTACAAAATTGGTATTTCGGCAGACTTCCACTTATTAAGCAGCACATGCGAAGTGAATTCTATTGAAAACGAGAGATCATTACTGCCAAGCGATACTATCTCGTTTTTGTGCTCAGCTTTAAATAAACGCATCCCCGAACATACATCAGTGAGTCTTGAGTAAAATAAATATTTTAGCAAAACTACATAAAACTGATTACCCAGATATCTGATAAAAGAAATTTTTGAAGTTTTATGTATACGAGCACCATACACGATATCGAGGTTCTCGTTTTTGAGCAGCGCAAACATCTCAATTAATGAATACAGAGGGTAAGTATTATCTAGGTCTAAGAAGCATATGTAGTCGCTTTTTGCCAAGCTAAAGCCGTACTTGAGTGCTGCTCCGTAGCCTTGTGTCTTACAGTTGACCACTGCAAAATGAGAGATGCCAGCTTGCTCTAGACGTTTAAGTTGATTATAGGAATCGTCCGTAGAATTGTTATTAACAACCATTAAAGATAGCTCTACATCATCAAATTTAGTGTTAAAATCACGTGCAAAGGCCTTATACTCTTCTGCAAAATACGGTATCGAAGCCGCCTCGTTATAACATGGTATGATAAGCGCTAGGCTAGATTTTTTAATCATCTCGAACTACAATAAACGCATATGAATTTGATGTCCACCAACAACTCATTTTACAGATACAAAATTGAGGATATCAACGACATCAGTGAGTCCACATACTTACGTCGGCAAAATAAAGCAGCTCAGAATAATAAAAAATGTTTCTTTTTTGAAGTTGCATCCAATTTAAAATACCCAGACTTGAGCCTCGATTTTTTAGCGCAAAAAATAAATCCAAACGATAGAATATTGTGTTCAATAAATACTTATGGAAATTTTTTAAAAAAAATTAGCACTGAACACTTTATAATTGAAATTGCAAACGTTATTGAACTGAACTCACTCAAATCAAAATTAGATTTTTTAAAAAATACACCTATTTTTTTCACACCAAAAATATCAAC
>JBEBIK010000095.1:0-7509 GCA_040080445.1 Pseudobdellovibrio sp. | reverse complement strand
TCGTGATTACGACCCAACTATAGGTCGTTGGACGACGAAAGACCCTATTGGGTTTGCAGGTGGAGATACTAATTTGTATGCTTATGTGGGTGGGAATCCTATGAGCTATAATGATCCTACAGGACTGAAGACTACTATTAGAGAATTTACAGGCAACGCAGGACATATTGCCATCAGTGTGGGCGACGGGCCATTTCAAGGGTTTTACCCTAGTAACAGCGATTTCCTTTCTGCCTTGTACTCTCTTGGTATAATTAAAAATGATTCTGGTCGGACAGACATTGGACGAGAAATCGTCATCAATACAACACCGGAGCAGGAACAAAAAATCGCAGCCTATATTCAGAGCTTAAACGGAAAGCCTTACTCATTATTGCTTGGAAAAGACTGTGCTACTCGGGCTGGCGAAGCACTTAATGCTAGTGGCAAAAAAATGGCTCCTACAGACGAAGCCGTGCCATCCATGTTTATATGGAGACTTATTTATAATGGGCACTAAGCTTAAAATCTTCCTCAGCTTTTATATTTTGTCTTTAGTAATCTTCTTTTTGGAGGTTAATTTTCATCCATTACAAGCTTTAGAAAGACAATTTCTAGAGCTGAGCATAATAAAATTCATAACGATATTGTTTTTTTCTCCAGGGATAATCTTAGTGAAGCTTGAACAGATAAGCACTGGAACTTATGTGATGTGCTTGACCTTAAACTTAATTTCATCGGCTATTAATACTCTCTTTGTTTTAGCAGCAATCGCCTTAAAGAGCGTTTTAAAGAATGAAAAACATTAACAAGTTGATATTATGAGCTTTATGAAGACTTTTATATTTAGCCTAGTTTTTTCTATTTCTCTGTTTGCTGCACAAAACGCTAAAAATCTTGATATTCTAAAGATGAACAATAAGTTCAATGGCCTCATTTTAGTGACAACGGATAACAATTGGAAAAATAAATGGGAAACTTCTTCTGACGAAATACCTAAATTTAATGAAACTAAGAAAATTAAAAAAGGCCAGCATTTGTCAATTTTGACTTTTTTTAGCAACCCAAAAGTTAACCAGTCAGTCGCCGATATTATATGTGACATCCAGTTAGTTAAGCCAAACGGCGAATATGAAGTTAATGAGAAAAATGTGACCTGCTTTAAGGGAACTCTAAAAGGACCAACTCACAATGTTTATCTTGCTGGTCCGGTATTAGAATTTGTTGGAGAGAAATCTGACCCTAAAGGAAAATGGGTCATTAATATAACTCTAAAAGACAATATTGGTAATGCTTCTGTCTCACTAAAATCCTCTTTCGAGTTGAAGTGAGTATGGTAATGTTATGAAAAATACAAATCCAAATTTTCAACCGCTTACTTATGCAGGCGGATTATATGATAGCGATACTAAGTTGATTCGCTTCGGTGCTCGTGACTATGACCCTACTATTGGCAGATGGACGGCTAAAGACCCTATTGGCTTTGCTGGTGGAGATACTAATTTGTATGCTTATGTAGGTGGGAATCCAATGAGCTATACTGACAGGAAAGGTACTGACACTGATGGCGTTGGTTTTCAACTAAGTCTCGCCTTTATAGGACTTAATGGAACAGGAGACGTTCAATATGTAACCGACGACAAAGGCAGAAAAGGTGTAGCAATCACTATATGCGGCGGCGGAGTTACCCAAGCAGTGGGCGCAACACTGTCTGCAATCTTCTCATCTACTAATGCTAAGAATATCGCCCATCTTAGCGGCGGAGGAGGAACTGCTGGATTTGCAGTTAGCTCTAACACTGGTATTAGCTTTAATAGCGGCATGTCCTATTCTGAATCTGAAGCTGGAGAGAAAGCATGTAAATATAAAGTTACAGGACAACAAGTTAACTTGGGTGGTGGTATTGGTTTAGGTAGTCCACTTGAGTTTTCAGCTGGAGCTTGTAAAACTTTTGTATATCCTCTTTAATAGAAATGAGGGAATTATGATAACAGCTTTGTTTTTTATTATTACCGCCATTGCCATAGCAATATTTGCTTATGGTTTAGTTTATAAACTAGGAGCAAAAGTTTCAGCTTTGGTTCCGCATAAACTTATCAAAGGCACACGAGGACCAGAAGGTTTAGTTGCTCTATTTGCACTTATTGGTAGCGATAAGGAAATAAATGAGGCTATCAGTAAATTAAATCTATCCAAGGAAATAAACTTATATAGATTTTATTTTTTGATCGTTTCTGTTTTGTTTTTTTCCACTTTTATACTCATTCTAAAAGTTATAAACACTTAAACATCGACCCGCCGAAAGGCTCACATTAAAGGAATTTGATTGAGTAAGCCACTAGAACCGAATACACATATCATTACTTGGGAAGATTTTAAATCAAAAGTATCTGAACATATTAAAAGTGATTTTGGCGGCAGAATATGCAGAGGCCAATCCAACTCTAACTGGCCGCTAATGACGAGCTACCACAGAAACCCATGTGATGTTGAACTACCTGCTTATTTTAAATTTATCGAAGAACACATGGCAGATGTTGTCGGCACAGTTGAAAACAGAAGAATTAACCATACTGACAAAGATGAGAACGGTGCATTTTTAGCATATTTACAACATCATGGTTTTCCGACACCACTTTTAGATTGGACATACTCACCTTACATAGCTGCATACTTTGCATTTTCTGATGTTAATGATCAAAATCCAGCATCGGATTATATTTCAATTTTTGTATTTGACTACTATAAGTGGAGCAATCAGTTGCCTCAGATAAGCGATTACAATTATAAAGAGCCTCATGTCTCTATTCTTAGACCTAAAATTTTAGGCAACAAGCGACAACATGTACAACAAGCATCTACATATACATGGACTAATGTTGCTGACATCGGAAAGCATATCCGACTTATTGAAAAAAATACTTCAGAAAAATATCTCGAAGTTTACAACATATCAATACAAGAAAAATATCATGTTATGAGCGAACTAGAAATGATGGGAATTACATCTTTTAGCTTATTCGGAACAGTTGATTCACTCTGTAGATTCTATAAAGACATGCTTTTCAGACGAGACAACAACGGTGTTTCAACATACACGAAATTAATAGAACGCATCCAAAAGATTAACCCACCCAAATAGCTAAATCTGGCAACTGAAACTTAATTAAACAGTTACTAACAAAGAAGGAACGCCATGTCTTTAAAGCACAAAAACTATTTCGATTATTGGGCAGATGTTAATCCTCGTTTAAATTCATATTTAACGGCTAATACAAATATTAAGTTTATTAAAGCGCTAACTGATAGTATTGCTTTTTATAGCTACATTTCTGAAGATATTGGAAAAAAAATAACTAGGAACAAGGATATTAGTCCGAAGCTTGATTTGTTTCTTGTATTTGCATTAGACCAACTTAGAGCAGCCTTACCTCTATATACAAATTTGAACTTAGGTCCCTCTGCAATTTGTACTAGAGCAACTTTCGAAAATCTCGTCACAATTCGTTTTATTGTTAAGGATTCATACCCTAGTTTGTATGCTGATAGATACAACAGATTTAAAGACATCACCAAGCTTAAGGCACACAAAAGTTCAACTTTTTTAAGAAAACTATCTCCGCAAGACGAACAGTCAATTTTAGCAGCAAATCCTGAGTGGGTTGATTCGACAACTGGAAAGCTTTTTAAAAAAACTCACTGGTCAGCAATCTATGGGATGAATTTCGAGCAACTAGTAGGCAGAACCAATCTTAAGGACTATTACTCTATTTATCGAACAACATCTCAATTCATGCATGCGAATTCCATTACAGTTAATATGTATAGCCTCAACGGAGGTATTCGAGTTATGGGTAGCGAATCACACGTGAGAAAATTTGCTTCGCTGACAGCGTTATTTGCTCTAGAGACGATAAAAGATTATTCCGATTTTTTTGGAGTAAATGTAGATGCTGAAACATATCATGGAATAATTAAACCTTTACATGATTTGGTAACTGAAACTTAACTATAAAGTTACCGTGCCTACTATTGCCTAAATCGTTCATTAAAGCGTTGCCTACTTGCAGCCAATTATTTCAGCAAATGGTCGCTTTTCAGAGATATTTAGGCAACTTTTTAAAATCGTCAAAATTCGCTGGCACACCTGTTTTTAGACTAATGTTCATAACTTCTTGTCCCAAAAACTAATTTTAGATGACTCGATATATGAGGCTGATAACGTTTAATTAATTCAAAAGTGCAGCAATACAGCTGTCCTTAACGAAAGGGGTTTTTATCATGAAAGCCATTTTGAATTATCCCATCTTGAGCATGCAGACGACGTTAATCGTTCAAGTCTGATTGTCACGGGATTGTACTTATTTGGTTGGGAAACGTAGTCTTAAAGTGATCTATGACAGAAAGCGAGTTAACGATCGCCTCTGAAATGATACCGCTCTCAATAACAAGAGAATAAAGAGACTACAACCGCAAGCAATCGTCTCTGGAGAAAAGGGTCCGATATACCAACGGGAAACCCTCGACGCTGGGAGACTCTGCTCAGGACGGCACCCAACCGCTTTTTTATACTCACTTAAAGTCAAAAAAATCTTTTAAAAACTCGATTATTTCGGGATTCTTTTTTAAAAAACTATAAAATCTTATAAAAGCATTTAGTATTGTTATCTTTTTCATTGGAGTCTCACTTTCTTATCTTAGAATATCCAAGACCAAAGAAAACAAAAGGACTCAGTAAATTTAGTTTGTAGCTGTAGCAGATATGCAAGATTCAAAACTTGACATTTTTACCATCACTTACAATATCCCCATAAAACTCAATCGTCTGAGCAATACACCGATGCCCTAACACAACTTGCAGCTGTTGCAGAGTTTTACCTTTTCTCAAAAAATGATAAGCAAACGTATGACGAAACGAATAGCTGTCCCAATTCCTATTAAGCCCGACAGCACTTCGATCTTCTGCCATGCACTTGTAGAAGGAACTTACAGTCCAAGCTTCACCTTGGTCATTTAAAAACACATTGTCACTAGTTCTCGGATGAGCTTTCAAAAACTCTAATAACCTTTCAGAAATATTCAGGATTCTTGCATTGCTAGTAGTTTTTCTCGGAAAATACACAGTTCCAGCTTCAAGGTTTAGCTGATGCCATTCAAGATTAACGGCTTCGCTAATTTTACAGCCTGTATGCATTAAAAAGTAAATAACTGGATAAGTTGTTAATGGACTAAATCTTTTAAGCTTTTCAATAATTTCTTTAAGCTCTGATTCAGATAAGAAAACTCTTTGCTTCATCCGAGTGCCAAGCTTTATATAAACTTCGCCGAGATAATTAGTTTTAATAAGCTTCTGCTCAACTAAGCTCTGAAAGAATGGACTAAACGTGTATTTGATAGTTCTCATGGTTCTGGAACAATACTTCATTTCAATTTTTACAGCTTCAATCCAGTGAGCACAGAGCACTTTATTTAAGTCTTCGACATTCATACAACCAAAGTACCTATTGAATGATTCATATACTGCCCTAGCTCGTGTCTTCATAGGACTTGTAGGATTTTGTTCAATGTAATCTTGTAACAGCTCCCCGACTGTTTTAGAGCTTTTTATTAAGTTATCAGGAATAGCTACTTCATGCCCTACTCTTTGAGAATAAATTTTAGCCGAACGAAACGACTTAAACTGTTTTCTGATTCGATTATTTTCTGAATCTCGATGAGAAATCTGATATTTACCGTTTTCAAGTTTATAGAACCCTACTTTAGAAATCATAAGGTGAAATATCCTGAACATCTCGGGCTTCAATCTGCCCATATAAATCAACAGTCATCTCTAAAGACTTATGTCCTAAGATTTTTTGAAGTTGAAGCATATCACCGCCAGCTAATAGATAATTAGTAGCATAGGTATGTCGAAGAACATGATTACACCAATACTTATGAAATCCGATCTTGTGTCGAAATTTATTAAACTGCTTTCGATAGATTGAATGAGTCCAAGGCTTTTGATATTGGCTTAATACTACATTGTCGTTTATTTGAGGTCTGGATTTCAGGAATGATAAAACTTCATCTGAAATTTGAATGAGTCGATCTTCGCCGTTCTTAGTCCATAGGAGCTGTATAGCCGAAAATTCAAAGTGAACGTTATTCCATTTAAGATTTAAAATTTCGCCAAGCCTCGCCCCTGTGTGAGCCATTAAGAAGATAACTGGATATATTAAGTCAGGTGATGTCGCTTTAACTTTATTGAGTAGCTCTGATAATTCAACTTGAGTAAGAACAACCCGACTCTTAGATGGCAAACCCTCAAGCTTAGCTACTTTAACCATTGGATTAACGGCAAGAGCTTTAGAATCGACGATAAACTGAAAGAACTGGTTAATGGCAGACTTGATATTTGGCATAGTCTTAACTGAATATGATCGCTCAACTTGAAAATCTTTAAGCCATTGGATTAAATGAGTCTCGGTTACACTTAATGCCGATATATGACCAAACGATTTTAAGAACGATTCATAAAATGGTTTACCCTGCCTAGTAATAAAAGCATTTGGGCTTAAAGCTAAATATCGCTTAAGCCAGATATGAACTGAATCAGCCGATGAGTAATTAGCAGTTTGAAATGTAAACTTGATTACAAGGTCTTCATTAAAACCCTCAGCTTCAGCAAGAGACTGAAACTTTTTTCTAATTCGTTTTCTCGAAACAGGGTTATGATAACTCACCTGAAAGCGACCTGATTCTAATTTGTAGATTTTAGGATTCAATTCCATAATGCCGGTGCCGGTACCAAGGAATTTTAGACAATGCAAGCATGACCTAATTGACATCGGAGTGAATGCTCCACCCTAGTAAAATTAACAAAAAAATTGGATTAGCCGCTCTATATTCATTTTAACGCTCATATCAAAAAAATCTAATTAAACTTGATGAAAGGTCAAACTAGTTAATCGACCAAGTAGATTAAGAATGGACTAGCCTGTGGTGAAAGTGAGTTTCAGATTCAGATTAGGCCACTCAAAGACCCAGCGTGCCCCGTACCCTACTTGAAAATTTGGTACTGAAAACAGTATACAATGCTTTTTGATTTTTGAAAATAAATTTTAGAATCAACGCGATAGGATTTAAGTATTTTATTTTAACTAGACCGGCTTGTTTATTATTTTTTATTACTTATGCTCCGGATTGAGGTAAAAATGAAAAATAAAATTACAGCTCTTTATGTTCGAGTTTCAACAGACTTACAAGCAAATGGGCTAGATTCACAGATAAAAGCTCTTGAGCAACATTGTAAAATAAAAGAAATTCTTAATTATAAAATATATCAGGATTTTGGCATATCAGGAGCTAAGTCATCACGACCAGAACTTGATCAAATGATGTTAGATTGCGCTAATGGACTTATAGAAAATGTAATCGTTTATAGCTTTTCAAGACTCGCAAGAAGTACAAAGCTGATCTAGCCCCGATTTGATGGAGTCGAAATTGTGTGGTATAAGCAACCAACACAAGGGATCAAAAATGGAACAT
>JBEBIK010000488.1:0-1587 GCA_040080445.1 Pseudobdellovibrio sp. | reverse complement strand
GTCGTTATCAGTCACCAATAATAGCATTTTTTGGCTCAGGTCTTCAGGATCTGCAAGATTAAATAGCAGGCCAGTCTTGTTGTCTACTATAGCGTCACTGATTCCATAGATTCTAGAACCTATTGAAGTTATCCCAACTGCTGCTGCCTCGATAATTACAACTCCAAAACCTTCGCGATAACTCGGTAGAACTAACACATCCGAAGCCGCCATATAGAATTCTGGCTGCTCGCAATAAGGCAAAATGTGGATATATTTTTTAGCTGCTGCTATTTTCTCGGCCGCATTTGCAACTATAGCTTCTTCATCTGGCCCAACAATAATTAAATGAGTTTCAGAATTTGATAACTTCTTTAATTTCAGAAAAGAATCTAACAACTCGCTAATACCTTTATCTTTATTCAGCCGACCTACATATAAAAAAACTATAGCATTTGTACTTATCTGTAATTCAGAACGAATTTTAGCGCGCATTTCTGAATTAGGTCTAAAACGATTTATATCTACACCGGAAATAGAACCTTCGCCAAGTGTTGTAGATTTTTTCTCACTAATGATTTTTTCTTTAATTAAAAAATCACGCTCAGAAGATAAGTCGATCGATGCTTTTAAGAATCCAACGCCAGATTCCACGGCGGGTCAGCCAGACTTCGCCTTGAAAAACATGCAGTCGAACAGGCACTTGAGCCATCCAAGAAGATAAAATACCAATTAAGCCTGCCTTCGGAGCCACTGTATAAACTAAATTAAAATCTTCACGCATTAAGTAAGTGGTCAACATCAATAGAGCTTTGAGATCTTTTAGCGGTGAAACATTTCTATGAATAGGAATATGTACAACTTTTACCGAAAGATTTAGCCCCTTTAAAAACTCTTCATCTTCAACATTAGCAACTAAAGTAACATCGTACTTTTCAGACAAGGCTTTAATATGAGGAAGTAAGAAAAATCTAACAACCAAAAGGCTTGTCGTAACAATACAGACCCGTGGCTTTGAAGTTTTATTTAAGATCGACAATAACATAGGCCTATACTACAATAGACTCTTATGATTTCAACAGAAAGCTTTCTGTCCGACTCTAAAAGTAAAAGCATCTTCATAACTGGAGCTACTGGTTTTTTTGGCCGCTCACTGTTGGATTTTTTCATAAAAAACGTAATTGAGTTCAAAAAAATAAGCATCCTTTCACGAGACCCAGAGGCCTTTCTTGCAAATTGGCCTCTCTATGCAAAAATACCAGGCCTTGATTTCATAAAGGGCGATGTTGAAAATTTTGTATTTAACAATAGTCACTATGATTATATTCTGCATTTTGCAACACCAGCTAGTGCCACGATGAATTTAAAAGATCCCACTGGTATGACTAACGTTATTTTAAATGGCACAAGGCATGTTTTAAATTTTGCGATTCATTGCAAAGCCAGTCATATTTTATTTACAAGTTCAGGCGCTGTTTACGGAGTACAACCAACCGATCTTTCTCACATTCCTGAAACTTATATCGGAGATGCAACAGGCTCCGCATATGGCGAAGCTAAACGCTTAGCTGAGATTATGGGCTGCGAGTATGCCGCAAAATATAATTT
>JBEBIK010000487.1:0-1589 GCA_040080445.1 Pseudobdellovibrio sp. | reverse complement strand
CATCAACATAGATGTAAAACCCAGAGAGATGATAGCCCTTATCGGTCCCGTGGGTTCTGGCAAAACACTTTTTGTTAAATCAATTATTAACGAAACTCCTTACTCCGCTGATATATTTTATAAAGAAAAGACCAGCTATCTACCACAAGAACACTTTATCATGAGTGCTAGCCTCCGAGATAATATGAATTTCTTTTATCAATCTCCTGAAGAGAACGATCCTAAAATTATGCACCACTTACATCAGGCTCAATTTAATTTTGAATTAGACCGAGTTGAAAATGGATTAGAAACAGTTATTGGAGAACGAGGACTTAATCTTTCGGGAGGTCAAAAACAGCGAGTGAGCCTTGCTCGTCAACTCATGCATCCCAACGAGCTCCTCATCTTAGACGACCCTCTAAGTGCTGTTGATATCTCGACTGAAAAAAAGATGATTGACGAGTTTTCAAAATTAACAAAAGAAGGCTGTTCTGTACTACTAACCACACAGCGATTTAGCGCTCTGCCTTATTGTAGTCGTATTATATTTTTAAATGAAGGCGTTATTGAGTACGATGGGCCCTCTTCGAGCTTTTTAAAAGACCCTAAATACGATTCGTTTTTAAGAGGTCTTGTAATATGAAGATTAAAGCTGGGGAAGCTTATTCAAAAAGTGTTTACGATACTTTGCTACAAGCCTATAGACCCTTTATTTTTAGAATTTCTTTACTTGTTATAATAGGGTTTGTTGGGCGCTTTTTAATTTTATCAAATGCTCAAGTTATCGGTGATTTTTTAGATAAACACGAAGTGATGAATTCTGAAAACTTGATTGTTTTGTTTTATAAACTCTTAACTCTCATCGTGGCCTCTTTTGTTTTAACGATTATTTTTAGAACTATATTTTCAAGTTTGTCGGCATTAGCAGTATCTAGAATATATGACGAGACCACTTATCGTGTTTCACGTTTTCCGATGAGTTTTTTTGAAAATCAACCCGTGGGAAAAATCACCACCCGCTTTTCAAGCGACTACGGAAATGTATTTCGTTTATTCGGCGGACCACTGGCTGAGTTTTTGTCTATTTTGTTTGATTTGGTCTCGATCGTTATTTTAATGGTGCTTATACACCCCTATTTTTTAATTACGATTAGCTTATCTTCTGGAGTTTACTATTTAATACTCGTTAAAAATCAAAGCCGCCTACGTCAAACACGCCGCCAGCTTTCAACTCTTCGTGCGCCTTCTATTTCACACTTTTCTGAAACGGTACAAGGCTCCACAATCATACGCCAAAACTACAAAGAGCAGACCTTCGTTAATAAGTTCACAGAATTTGATTCAAAATATTTAGTTACAAAGTGGTCGGTTTTCTGGAGAGTGACTCGCTTCTCCTTAGAGCTCAACATCCTCTCAACCTTACTGTTTGCGGTTAACGGTATTATCTGTGTGTATCTGATGAAAAACAATGTGATGGGTATTGGCCTCACCGCCGTAGTCTTAAGTTTTTCACTCTTAGCCACCAACACCTTACAAATGTTTTTTGAATGGTTCTCGCAATTCGAAGAAGCCTTCAGTGGCGTTGAAAAAATGGATGAGTATATTCG
>JBEBIK010000486.1:0-1593 GCA_040080445.1 Pseudobdellovibrio sp. | reverse complement strand
ATCCCACTCAAACTCATATAAATTATTGTATAACATTGTTATTACTTTGTAAATATTTGATGATTATTGTGAATTTGTTTTTCATGCTTACCTATGGTTTGCATAATTAAGACCCAGCTCAATTCGAATTAAAGGCTATGGAGTTACGAACATAACTTGAGGTTGCAAATTGCAACCTCAAAGAAACTCATTAATATCAATAACTTAGCCTAGTTTTGTATAAAATTCGACCAAATCACTAAATTCGGACATTTTAATAATTGCCAATGTCGATTTCAAACCCTAGAACAAAGCAAACCTGTATGACTGGTTTTAGGAGCATTCATGACTCAAAATTTAGTTTTTATAACTTTAATTTTTCAAACATTTTTGGTGGCACAGGCCCAAACTTTTGATGTTCGTTTTACCAACCCACAATGCAATGCCTACGACGCTAAACCTCGACAAGCCTATTGCACTCGCGCCGATTTACCGCGAGCTCAGGCTAACCCAAAGGGCCCGTATCAAAAAGTTATTGATGTTATAAAAAACGAAAACAATACGCATATCACTTTAGGTACTATGACATTTTCGCATAAAGGAGTGGCCGAAGCCTTATGCCAAGCTATTAAAGGCGGAGTTGGTGTAACAGTTATTATTGACGCTGGTGCCGAGCAAGTTGTGGCAGAATCTGTAAAAAAATGTGGTGCAGAACTAGTAACTGTAGGAACTGTTGAAGATGAAGATAAGCGTGGAGATTTACATCATAATAAATTTTTATTAGCCGAAGGCGCTGATGAGAGCACTTTAGTTTTTGCAACTGGAAATTTTTCGAACCCCGCTTTAAGTATTAACCATGAAACTTGGACTACTGTAACTGATTCTAATGACTCTGATATTATTCAAAACCACCAATGCTTAATAGAGGCTTTAAAAAATTATACAGACGATCTTTCGCAGTTTAGAAAAGATTTAAACAAATGCCGCCAAAAAACGAATGAGCAAAGCAAAATAGAAAGTCTTTTTATTCCGGCCGACTCTGCTAAGTTAATTAAATTAATTGAAGAAAATATTAAATCTTCATCACAAGTTTTAATGGCTTCTAACCGATACTCATTTGACCGAATTAATCAGGCATTTGCCACCTCAAAAAGTACTGATAGTCGTGTTATTTTTGATGACGATCTTTACTGGGGCGGTATTCAACCCACTGAGGATTACGTAAATGAAGCTTTAGACGCCAAAAAAATTGTGCAACTAGAAAAAACTTCAGCCCAAGTTCGTTTTACTCAAACTTCTTTCGGTGCTGCTCAAAAAATGCATAATAAATTTATTGTATTTGATAAAATGGTGCTTGTGGGTGCCGCCAACTTTACCTATGCAGGTATGACGGCTAACTTCGAAAACTTTTATGTCATTCGCGACCTAAAAACAGTAGCCTTATTTAAAAACCAATTCGAGTACTTGTGGAAAGCTTCTACTCCACGTCAGCAAATGCCAAAAGACTACGTGGATTTTGGAGCTCAGTAAGTGAGATTAGCACTCTATCTAAAATAGGATTTCATAATTTAACTATGATCAAATACAAAAAAGCGATTTTTTACTTTTTATCTC
>JBEBIK010000485.1:0-1608 GCA_040080445.1 Pseudobdellovibrio sp. | reverse complement strand
CAACCGAAAATATAGAAAGTGCCGCACAAAAAATATTATTTTATGCTATGCGAGTTTCGCGCGATGATGTGGCGAGTTTAGCGGTTTTTAACCGCATTCTTAAAAACAATCAGCTGCCTACAGGGCTTCGAAATGACATTCTCGCATGGAGAAAATATTTAAATATTCGAAAATATCGCATTAGTGACAAACAAATTATTACAACTGAAAATGAACTCCTAGGATTTATGAAAAGTCGCGAAAAAATATCTGAAGAGTATAGATTTTCTAATCAAAGAGCGGCTGCAGATCTTGACACTTCTCATTACTTATTTCAATTACTTGAAATAAACGATGATAAAAATATGAAGCCCGCAATTATGTATTGGCTAGCCACTATCGAACGCCATTACCGCATTAGTATGTTTGACCAAACAGCCGATAACTACCTTAAAGAATGTATCGAAAAGTATTCAACACAAAAAATTGCTAAAAAATGTTTTACGCTTTACAAAGAACTGCAAATTATTTCTTACACTGGTAGCCGCGGAACTGATCTTCCGAAAAGCGTTTTAGAGCAACTGGGTCAATATGAAAAACTGGTAAATAAAAAGTGAAATTGATTTTTTTTAACACTCAAAGTTTTGAAGAAAAGTCTTTCAAAGATAACTTAGTCAAATCTAATTTACTCAAAATTGACTTTTACAAAGAAAACTTAAATTCTAAAACGGCTATTTTGTGCAAAGGCTATGAAGGCATTATCAGCTTTGTTAATGATGAGTTAAATGCTAATGTATTAACACAACTTAAGGATTACGGCGTAAAAGCCATTTTTTTAAGATCAGCTGGGTACAACCATGTAGATATTAAAAAAGCTAACGAGCTGAATTTACCAGTTTACCGAGTGCCCGCCTATTCTCCAGAAGCGGTGGCCGAACACAGTGTTGCACTTTTATTAACGCTCAATAGAAAAACTCATAAAGCCTACCAAAGGGTACGCGAAATGAACTTTTCGCTTGAAGGCCTAGTTGGCTACAACTTAAAAAATAAAACAGTCGGTATTATTGGAGCCGGAAAAATCGGTAAAGCCTTTGCGAAAATTATTTCAGGTTTTGGCTGTAAAGTTTTAATTTCTGACCCATATTACGATTCTGATTTTGCCGCAAAAGCATCTGCCGAGTACGTGAGTTTGGAGCAGCTCTTGAATCAATCTGATGTCATATCTATTCACTGCCCACTCACCCCTCAAACCCATCACCTTATTAACTCCGAAAATATTTTTAAACTCAAAAAAGGAGCAGTACTCATTAATACCAGTAGAGGAGCCATTATTGAAACTAAAGCTGTTATTTCTGCACTTAAATGCTCGCACATTGGTGGCGCTGCACTTGATGTTTACGAATTCGAATCTGAATTATTTTTTGCAGATCACTCCAGTGAAATAATTCAAGATGACACCATCGCAAGACTAATGAGTTTTCCAAATGTGCTGATCACAGCACATCAAGGCTTTTTAACCCATGAAGCTCTCGACGAAATCAGCAAAATCACTTTATTAAATATCTTAGATTTTCAGTTAAACGGAATAAAATCGCCAAGTAAAAATAAAATCAATTATTAATTAAGGAG
>JBEBIK010000094.1:0-7603 GCA_040080445.1 Pseudobdellovibrio sp. | reverse complement strand
TACCCGTTATGCGTGCAGCTTGTGGATCACTCCAATTGATATAGTGTAAATTTGTTAAAAAAAGACCTGTTCCAAGTTGAGATAGGATATCTTTTTCTTCTAGAGTTCCTGCTCTAACTTCCATCGAGCGCATGCCTTCGTTATTCCATAGGCCGGCATCTGCATTGTTAGAAACGAGTCCATACTCTTTTGCAGTGGCTTGATTAATCAAAAAGTTTTTCATCTCGCCATTTTCGATAATGGGTAAATTTTTAGGACTCATTTCGCCTAACGAATTAAAATGTGAGTTTAAACCTAATTCATTATTTTCAATTAATGAAAACTGCGACGAGAAAAGACTCTCTTTGGTATAGAGTTTTTTAAGGGGGGCAAAACCCTGTTCATAAGCACTTCGGCTTACGGCTCGCCAATTAAAGATCTGCATGATCTCGCCAAGGGCCATGGGCGCTAAATATGTTTTGTAGCTACCTGGCTTAACTTGTACTTGAGGCTTTTTAAGCATGGCAAGTGTGTTTTTTAATTGTAATGCTTGAGAGCTAAAGTCTGTATCACTCCATTTTTCGTCAGAGTAAAAACCTTTTGCTGCACGAGGGCCGTCGTAAATTGAATAATCTAAGAAGAACTGATCATTTTCAAAATAGTGAAACTGCCCAGCTGAATTTAATGAAGCTTGGCGAATCGGACCCGCGCAGTAATAACCCGCTAAATCAGAATCTGAGAACTGTTCATTAATTTTTTTTACAACACTTGGAGTTGTTGGCCTTTGGCTTTTTTTATAAACTTCTGAAGTGCCGTTATTCACCATTTTAGTGTATTTAGGGTTTTCATCAATTTTCATGAGGTCTTCACGAAGCTTTGTAATTAAATTTTTAAGAATTGCAGCATCATATTTAAAATCAAGTGTGAGAGATGAAGTTGATTTATAAGTTCTGCGCTCTTTTTGAAAGACCAAATTGAGTTCATGCTGTAGCAAGCTTGTGTTCTGACGAACTTTCGATTGGTTAAAGCGAATAAACTCACTTTCTTCAGAGTGAAGACCTAGAGATAGTTCTTCGTCGCCACTGAGCTCATGAAATAATTCGACAGACAATCTTTCTAAATAATTTTTCATATTAGCCGCCACCGAAAACCTCGATATTTTTAAAGAGTGCATAGGGAGATGAATGCCCTACACGTATAATTTGGCTAGGTTCGCCTTTACCACAGTAGGGTGAGCCGTAAGTTTCAATTTTATTTGTTAAGCCACTTAAAGAATTCCAGAAAGGAACGGTCACACCACGATAGTTAGGGTTCTTTAATGTTTTAGTGATTTTACCGTTTTCAATAAGCTTTCCATACTCGCAACCAAATTGAAATTTACGACGGTAATCATCGATAGACCAAGAACGGTTCGCGTACATGATGACGCCTTTTTCTACGCCCGAGATCATTTGCTCTAGAGTTTGAGTACCACCTTCAAGATTGATGTTAGCCATACGATCAATAGGAGCACGGTTCCAAGAGCTAGATCTTGAATTAGCAACGCCTGAAATATTTGAGCGAATTTGGCTTTCAAGGCTACCAAGGCCAGCAACTAATTTTCCGTTTTGAATTAAATATTTCTTTTCAGCTTTATTTCCGACTTCGTCGTACTGGTAGCTAGCTAACTCATTTGAAACAGTTGGGTCAAAAACCACATTCATCATAGGGCTTCCGTACTGAAGAGTGCCGAAATCTTGGGGCTGAACAAAACTCCAACCCGCAAAGTTTCGTTCATCACCTAAAATGCGATCGAGCTCAAGTGGGTGGCCAATAGATTCATGAATTTGTAAAAGCATTTGGTCAGGAGCTAAGATTAAATCACAAGTCTCAGAAGGGCAGTCAGTTGCAGTTAATAATTCTAAGGCTTGAGTTGAAATTTCATCGCAGTCACGAAGGGCGGCATCTAAATTAAAATACTCGGCTCCAGCTTGTACACAATTGCCACGGCCACCGTGTAATGAACGTGTTTGTGATTCTTTACCGTCGCTGGCAGTTGCTGACATTGAATTAACGATAATATCAAATTCTTGGTTAAATTCTGCACCTTCAGATGAAAAATAATTCTGTGAGCACTCAATTAACATTGCATCCGATGTGGCTGTAATAATTTGATCTGTTTTTTTAAGTGCTAAAGAGGTCGTTTTTAAAAAATCATAAATCTCTGTTAGCGATAGAGAGTCTAATTTAATTTTTCTAGATGTTGCGTAGTCACCTTTTGCAGGCGGTCGAATTCTTTTATCAAATTTAAACACCGACATTTTTGAGGCCGTTTCGGTCATTGAACGGGCTTTGTTAAAAGCGTATTTAATACCTTCAGAAGTTAATTCACTAGTTGCACCGTAACCCATATGGCCGTTGATCATCACTTCAATTAATAAACCTTGGTCTATAAAATCATTGAGCTCTTCAGTTTTTCCGTTACGTACAGAAAAATCTCTGGTTTTTTCTTTAATAAATTTAAAAGCTACAAAATCGGCAGAGCTTTTATATTTGTTAAATTCGAGTTGTAATAATTGGGCTATTTGATTGTGAGTAGTTTCTTGCATAGTGTGATTTTATAAGCGATCATTCTAAATTGAGCAAACAAATGAGTAAAATAAGAGACGAATATTTACAAAAACACTGGCTCCAGTACCCAGAAATGCCGCGAGGCGCGCTTAAGTGGGGACGGGTCGAGCAGATGCGCTTAGGTGTGCAAATCTTAACAGATTGGACCTTCAAAGATGCTCCTGCAATCAAAGCGGGAGATGTTTTATTAGAAGGCGATTTAATTGCCCTAATGCCAGCCAATCAGGTCACTTTATTAGCTCCCAATTTAACATCTCGCACCGCTCGTAGCGAGCAATGGTCAGAGCATAAAAAGTGGCAGGAGTTTTTGGTTCATATTCGTGTATTTTTAAAAGAAAAACGTTTTCAAGAAGTAAAAACTCCGGTGTTGGTAAATTGCCCAGGTACCGAGCCTAGCCTCGAAGTTTTTGAAACTGAATTTAAACTAGAATCAAAAAGCCAGAAGTATTATCTACCAACCTCGCCCGAACTTAATTTAAAAAAATTATTAGCCGAAGGGGCTGAAAGAATTTTTGAAATAGCTTCTGTATTTAGAAACGGCGAAAAAACCAAACGTCACGAACCTGAGTTTACAATGCTCGAGTGGTATAGAGCCTTTGCAGGACTTAGCACAATTAAGCTCGATACCATTGAAATGGTTGAAGCCATGGCCGACGCACTTAAAGTAGATAGGCCAATTGAAGTTTTAACATTTACTATTCCTGATTTATTTAAAAAATACTGTCAATTTGATTTTAAACCCGAGACCACTAGCGAAGAGCTTAAAGAGCTCGCGCAAAAATTAAATGTAGATGTGTCGGCTGCTGAATGCATCGATGATTATTTCTATTTAATTTTTATGGATAAAATAGAAAACCAATGGCCACAAGACCGTTTGGTTTTTGTAGAAAAGTACCCGCCTTATCAAGCGGCACTTGCCAGAATTGGTGCAGATGGCTGGGCTGAGAGATTTGAATTTTATTGGCGCGGACTTGAACTCGGTAATGCTTTTCACGAGCTTAATAATCCTGAAGTTCAAAAAGTGCGAGCTTTGGATGATATAGCAAAAAAGAAAAAAGCAGGTAAAAAAGAGATCCCATTAGACGCTAAGTTTTTTGAAGCTCTAGGCTATGGTTTACCTCCTAGTGCCGGTATTGCGGTTGGCTTAGAAAGACTTTACATGGCTCTAACGCAAAACGCAGATATCAGCTCGCTAAAACGAATATATTGAGTTTAATAAAATAGCTTTATTTTTGGTAGGTTCTTTTAGGGGCTCTGAATTATAGTTAGCGCTGGTTTGAGTTAATAGAGGGTGAGCCATGAAATTACTTAAAATTTTTGTGCTGTGTTTAAGTTTAATACTCTCGGCCTGTAATGGAGGTAAGAAATCCTCAAGTTCTCCAGACCCTCAAATCAATAATAAAAAAGCAGATCCAGCCAGATCTTGTGTTCCTGAAGACGAGTTATTGGCCAGAAATATTATTGCTGGACAACTTGTACAACAAAACGATCCTGACTCAAAAATGGTTTTAATGATTCATTCAAATGGTCAGCTTTGTACGGCAACAGCTATCAGAAAAAATGTAATTTTAACGGCAGCTCACTGCATTGGTGGCGGAGTTGATGTTACCTTTGCCGCATTCTACTCGAGCCTGAGTTGCGAAAGTGGCTACAACAAATACGAACACCGTCAAAAAGTTTCTAAGATTTATATTCATGAGGAGTACAGAGCAAGCGCTCCTGCCGATCAAATGACAGGTGACATTGCTTTAGTTATTTTGCAGGGAGAAATTCCTTCGGGCTATGAAATGTTTGATATTGCTAACCCTAGTCTTATCGATAATCAAAGTGATATGTATTTGTATGGCTACGGACGAATTCGCTCGGGTGAAGACTCAGGTGCAGGTGCCGGAATGCTAAGAAAAACTTCTTTAGATAGTTCGGCCTACTCTATCGATCTCGTTAATAAAAAAGTAAAAGTAGACCAGTCAAATGGAACTGGAATTTGCCAAGGTGATTCTGGCGGACCTGCATTCGTAAACGTAGGAAATCAGAAAATGATATTAGGTATTAATTCTTATGTACGCGGGCCCGAGAGCGATATTTGTTCAAGAGAGAGTTATCAGACTTTAGCTTATGCTTATTTAGCTTGGATCAATTCAAAAATTGATCCTTTTGGAAAGTAATTACTTTTTAGGACCGTTGTTAATTTCTTCTTTTAATTCTTTTCCAACTTTAAAAAATGGTAATTTTTTTTCGTCAACGGCGATCACTTCGCCAGTTCTTGGGTTTCTGCCTTTATAAGAATCGTATTTACGATTTACAAAAGAACCAAATCCACGAATTTCAATACGGTTATCTTTCATTAAAGCTTCTACCATTGTATCAAAAATAGTGTTCACTACGGCCTCAGCTTTTACGCGAGTAATCTGAGACTTTTCAGAAAGAATATCAATGAGGTTGGCTTTAGTCATAATTCCCCTAAGTTATCGAAATCACTTTATATTATACTGGTCTTTTAAGGTTTGAAAAGAAGCTCTTTAGACTTGCGCGCTGTTTAAATTTTTCAGAGTTACCCAGAATCTGCTTATATGCGTCAATTAACGAATCAATCATCTTATTGCGGTTAAATGCCTCTACGATTTTCTGACGGGCTTTTTCGCCTATTTCTTCGCGATTTATGCCATCCCCAGACATGATTTTGTCCAATAAAATAGACAAAGTCTGCACATCGGCTGGTCTAACTAAAAAGCCATCCACTCCATCTTCGATAACTTCAGAGATAGGGCTAAGCTCTGAACCAATGACCACCTTCTTTTGTGCCATGGCTTCGATCAGGCTTGGTTCTAAACCTGTCGACCTTGAACTTAAATCGATGTAGATAGGCGAAGCTAAAATGCACTCGAGCATTTCTTCTGCGACCACTTCGCCTGGCATAATTACACGGCTACCAAGAGCTAAGTTGAGCATTTCAAATTCAACATTTTTAAGCTGCGGGCCACTGCCTAGTAAAAGTAAATACGTGTTTGGTTTTTTTAAAACAACTTTTTCAAAAGCTTTTAATAGAGGTTTAACTTCGTGGGTGCTGGTAAAATCTGAATTTGCTAAAATAATTTGAGCATCGTCAGGAATATTTAATTTAGATTTAAAATTTTCATTTTCAGCTTTAGGGGTAAGGTCGCCTAAATTAATACCGTAAGGTACAGTGTAAGTATGAAAATCTGGAAATAAATAATAACGCTCAAGTAACATTCTCTGTTGGGGAGTTGTTACGAACACACCATCTGCTGAATCAAGTAGGCTTCGGTCTTGTGTAAAGTAACTATGCAAAAATTTAGCAATTAATTTTATGGTTGTACTAATAAAGCTACCAGCACCACTTTTGCCTTCAGATAAAACAGAAAAAAGTTCTGCCATTTGTGTAGCTTCAACATCGTAGGCAATTGAAATGTCGAGATTTTTTTTATGACGCCCAATTTTAAAACCAGAGTTGTCGAGACTGTGCACTAAATGAAAAGGTTTTTCTTTATTTAAAGAAACAAATTTTTTATGGGCTGCTTCGTTGAAGCGTATAGTTTTATATTGCGGTTGGTTTTCGTTAAGGTAGTAAGCTCTTACGCCGTCTCTAAAGACTTCAGATCTTTTAAGCGGTGAAGACGTTGAAATAATTGTAACTTCATGGCCACGTTCCGTAAGTCCACGAGCCAGAGGCCACAATAAACCTGTGTCGGTCGAACGGCTTAATACAGATATTTTTTGCCCGATAAGACAAATTCGTAATCGCTCAGGTAGTTGGGTTTGGCTCATGCTTAAAGCTTAGCAGATTGAGAGGTAAGTAGTGAAGTTTTTTGATGCCAAAGTTTAGAGTATAGTCGAGATAGTTCGTTAACTGTGGGTTCAAATAATTCTGCAGATTTAAAGTTAGTTGCAAATAGAGTCGCTGGGCTTTCGATATCAGATAACTGATTCATCCAATTTGTAACGGCTAGTACTCTGCAGTTATGGCCTGAAGTCCAGTAATATGAAAAGCCCGTAGCTTGATACTCATTAAGAACAATGAGGTTGTTCTTATTCATGGTTTGGCCAAGCCAATTAGTAAACTCAGTATGTTTAAAGTGAGAAGAAGCGAGCACTATACTCAAAGACTCGTCATTAATCAGTTGCGATACTTTGCTGTCAGATAAAATAAGTACGTGTTTGTTATTGATTTTGCGTGAGCTAACGAGTTCATTCCATTTTTTACGTAATTGTGCCGAAGAATTTTTCTTTAGCAGGCTGCGCCCATCAAAATAAATTATGTCATCTATATTAAATTCAAAAACTTCGTCTAATTTATTATTTAAAGGTATTAAGTAAGCTTCGTGTTTAAAAGTACTTTTTTTAGCAAAGACTTCAGTTTTAGGAAATGCTGAGAATATAAATTTATTACCAGTAATGTTGCGATATAGTTTTAAGTGATTAGTTTGAGTTACACTAAGAGCATCGGGTTTGATAAAATCAAGAAAGTTACGATTTATTTTTTTATCTGAGTTTAAAATACTTAATACAGTTGATTTACCTAGAGCTTTACAAATGGCCATATGAAAACTTTCATTTACATTGAGTGGTAGCTCTTCCACAATAAAATGCACTGTTTGGTAAGAATTTAAAATTAAACGAGGAATGTTGAGGTGGTGTGAAACCTCTACGTTAAGACCCAGTTGCTGTAATTGCTCACATAAAAGATTTGCCGTTTGCTCGGCAACGGGACTGTTCTTTTTTGATCTAGAGTAGATTAAAACATTCATATATCTGTTTTCAATCCAAAAGCTTTGTAGATGCGATCTAAGTTTTTACGGTTCGCATCAGGTATATTCATTTTTGGTAATTCAGCAGGTGTAACCCATTTTAAATTAATATGATGTTTGGTTTTAGGTTCACCTTTCCAAAACAACACTTCATAAAATAAAATAATAATTCCAACATCGCTGTAGGAGTGAGTACATGCAATTTTAAGATCTCCAATTTCTGCTTCAATACCCAGTTCTTCATTTAA
>JBEBIK010000484.1:0-1615 GCA_040080445.1 Pseudobdellovibrio sp. | reverse complement strand
TAATATGATAACCGGTGATATACGTTTTAGCCTTAAGAGTTTAAAAACCGGCATTGAACTACGTGACGATCACATGCTGAATAAGTACTTGCAGGTGCAGCAATTTTCTGAGGCCAAGTTAACAATAAAAAAAATTGATATACCGTTAGGCTGGTCTGTTACAAGTCCGGTTGTAAGTCAAAAACCATTTAATGCCGTTTTAAATCTGCACGGTGTAGAAAAAGAAATTTCAGGTTTCTATAATGTAGAATCTGTAAATTTAGCTTCAATCGCCGATTTTGAAATTAAGCTTTCTGATTTTAATATTGAAATTCCTTCATATTTAGGTGTTAAGGTTGCAGATATAGTAAAAATTAAAGTTTCTTTTAATAATATGATTAAAACGATGTAGGTCTTAAGTGAAACTTTTGTTGCTGTTACTTTTAATACCCGCAAGCCTTCAAGCCTTTCCGGAAATGATCAGACATAACTACGTCAATTGCAGTGCGTGCCATGTTAATAATTCCGGAGGCGGGCTCCTCAATGCCTACGGGCGTACAATTTCATACGAAGTGTTAAGCACTTGGGGGACTGAAAAAGAAGCCCGAGCTTTTTATTCCATTGATCCGGAGGCTACAAGCAATTGGCTTAATTTGGGCGGAGATGTCAGAAACATACAGTTACAGCAAGAAAACGACAAATTTAAGGTGGGCCGTAATATCTGGATGGAAGCCAATATTCAAGCTGCCGTGACTATTAAAAATCTAACTTCATTTTTAAGTTTCGGGCAAATTAAGCAATCCAATCAAAGTTTTGAACAAAAAATAACTAAGTATTATTTTTCTTATCAATTTACAGACGAGTTAGCATTAAGAGCGGGTCGGTATATTCCTGTTTTTGGGATGAATATTCCGCAACATAATTATTTGATCAAAAAAAACTTAAGTTTTGGTCCGGGTAGCGAAAGAGACGCCATCGATTTACAGTACAATGGCGAAACCTATAATTTTGTGCTGGGCCTTTCAAACTCTTTACTCGATTCAAGTATTCGCGACAAAGAGCGTGCGCTTAATATACAAATTCAAAAAAATATTTTAGATCGTCACAAATTCGGATTAAACTACTGGTACGGGGAATCGCCAAATTATAAAAAAATTGTTTTAGGTGCGCAGATGGTTCTGGGTTGGGCCGAAAATCTTTATTCGCTGGCTGAAGTTAATCACCAATGGTTAGAGGCAAGTCTAGGTAGCGAAGAAAAATCAGTTAATCAACTTTTAAAGTTGGGATACGAACTAGAAAAAGGTCTTCACTTGCAACTGGTGCAAGAATGGTCCAGCAGTAGCAAAGATGATATTTCTAATTACGGAATGGGTTTAACTTGGTATCCGCGCCCTCATTTTGAAATCGAAACTCTTTATTCCAAAAAAACAAGTGCGGCAGCAACGTCAGGCACCGAAGATTTGGCCTACTTTATGACCCATTTTTATTTTTAAATTTTTTCTATTACTTTGCGACCGATTAAAATGCCGATAAAAGCTAGGAGTAAGGCCGGAAGCACATGCCAAAAAAACATATGAATCGGCGACGACGACGAACAGCTGGCTTGCACGCTGAGCATTCCGAAGCTAAGCCCTGA
>JBEBIK010000093.1:0-7629 GCA_040080445.1 Pseudobdellovibrio sp. | reverse complement strand
AGAACCATAGCTAAAAACTACACAGCGGTGTATCGCTCAATTCTGGTCTGGGATTTTAAAAAACTCCCAAAAGAAATTGAAGAAATTTGGCAGCAAAATATTAAATCTGAATATCGATTTAAAGACGAAGCTGAGTTAAAACTATTTATTCAGCAGAGATAAGCTTCAATAACTCGCGGGTCGTGCAACAAATCAGAGCCTTTACCAGTTAAAGTAATCATTCCTGTTTCAAGTACATAAGCTTTTTCAGAAACTTCGAGAGCTAATGAGGCATTTTGTTCAATAATTAATAAACCTAAGCCCTTATTTTTTAGATCCACAAACTTTTGAAAGATCTGCTCAATAATAATAGGTGCTAAACCTAAAGAAGGCTCATCAAGCAACAGCATTTCAGGTTCAGACATCAAAGCTCTAGCAATAGCTAGCATTTGCTGTTCACCACCCGAAAGAGTGCCAGCTAACTGATTACGTCTTTCAGCTAAACGCGAAAACATTACGAACTGCTGATTGATTAAGTTTGAAATTTTTGGTTTAGATTTTTCTAAATAAGCACCGAGCATTAAATTTTCAGTTACTGTTAGGTTCGGAAATACTCCACGGCCTTCGGGGCAAAGTGCAATTTTTTTCTTAAGGCGGTCAGGAGCATTGAGTCCGCTGATATTCTCTGAACCGTTCAGGAGTATTTCTCCTGAGTGCGGTAAGAGTCCACATAGAGCTTTAAGAGTTGTTGTTTTTCCGGCTCCGTTAGAACCGATAAGAGAAGTAATTTCTCCAGCTTTAAAGCTAAATGAAATACCTTTTACTGCTTTAATAAGACCGTAATTAACCTGTAAATTTTTAACTTCGATATTAGTCATGTTTACGTTTTCCTAAGTAGGCTTCGATAACTTGCGGGCTGCACTTAATTTCGTACGGGATATCATCAGCAATTTTTTTACCGCGATTAAGCACAACTATACGATCGCAAATATTCATAACGAGTTTCATGTCGTGTTCGATTAATAAAATAGTTAAATTAAACTTATCTTTTATAAAACGAATGAGCTCGTTGAGCTCCCCAGTTTCTTGGTGGTTCATACCCGCAGCAGGTTCATCGAGCATCAAAAGTTTAGGCTTAGTGGCCAAAGCGCGCACGATTTCGAGCTTTCTTTGCGCGCCGTATGGCAAAGAACCGGCTTCTTCTTCGGCAAAACTATCGAGTTCAAAAATTTTAAGTAATTCGAGTGCTTCAATTTTTAAATTAAATTCTAAATCGCGGTAGTATTTAGTATTAAATAAAGAACTGAACCAGTCTTTAATGCTACCGCTGTGGTTGCGCTGCTGAAGCGCCATTAAAACATTTTCTAGTACAGTTAATGTTTTAAATAAACGAATATTTTGAAATGTACGAGCTAAACCAAAGTGATTAACTTCGGCCGCATTAGCATCGTTTAAGTTATGTTCTTCAAAATTAATATTTCCAGAATCGGCTTGGTAAAAACCTGAAATAATATTAAACACCGTGGTTTTGCCAGCCCCATTGGGCCCGATTAAACCCAAAAGTTCATTTTTGTTAATGTGAAAGCTAACATCGTCAACGGCTTTTAAGCCGCCAAACTGAATTGATAAATTTTCAACGCTTAATAATTTACTCATGGTTAGCCCGAGTTTTAAATTTTTGAAGACCAAAGTGTTTTAAACTTAATTCTTTACGACCGAACAAACCTTGTGGGCGTACGATCATCATAACAATTAATAAAATCGGATAAATAATCATACGTAAATCGATAGAGCCACTTTGTACGCTTCTTAAGGCTTCAGGTAAGAAAGTTAAAATTAAAGCGGCAACGATAGAGCCACTCAAAGAGCCTAGGCCACCTAGTACAGCTACTATCAAAATTTGCACTGAAATAATAAATCCAAATGAGCCTGGGCTGATGTAACCCAAGTGATGGGCATAGAATCCTCCACCTAGGCCTGCAAAAAAACTTGAAATAACAAAAGCACGGCGTTTAGTTTTAGCTACATTTAAACCCATAACTTCGGCCGCGATATCATCTTCATTGATGGCCCATAGGTTGCGACCAAACCAAGAAAACTTAAGACGATACATCGTTATAAAAGTAAAAGTTAAAATTAAAACGGCGAAGCCATATGAAAATAAAAACTCAGGAAATTTTGTAATGGCGTTATAGCCGCGTGGCCCGCCCACGTGATCCCAATTAAGTAAAACAACGCGTACAATTTCGGCCATGCCGAGAGTTACGATAGCTAAGTAATCGCCCTTAAGTCTAAACGACGGAAGTGAAATTAAATATCCAGCGCCAGCAGCAACTAAAGCTCCAGCCAAAACGCCAACAGGAATAAAGGCCCAGTCGTTATTTAAAAATTCTTTATTTAAAATTGCTGAAGTGTAGGCACCAATAGCCATAAGACCTGCATGGCCTAAAGAGAATTGATCAGCAAGACCTGTAATAAAATTTAAACTCAGCGCCATTACCGCATTAATCATAAAACTAATAAAAATGGCTTGAATGTAGGAGTTCATGAAGTAATTAAGAATAATTCCTAAACCCGCTACCAAAACTAAAAATATAATATATTTTTTCATCTTAGATTTTCTCTTTTCTGTTGGTTCCGAAAAGACCAGTAGGTTTGTAAAGAAGAACAATAATTAAAACTAAAAAAGAAAGAGCATCTTTGTAAGTTGAGGCTCCGTAACCAATAAGATAGTACTCGCCAACACCTAATAAGAAACCACCAATGACGGCTCCATGAAGGCTACCAATACCACCAAATACGGCGGCTACGAAAGAGCAGGTGCCGATTTTAACTCCCATCATGGGGTCAATTTTTGGATACTTAATAGAAACCAACACTGCAGCTACTCCAGCTAATGCAGAACCTATAATGAAGGTTGTCGATATAATTTTATCGTTATTGATGCCCATTAGGGGAGTCATATCAGGACGTGTGCTTACGGCACGCATCGCGCGGCCCGTTTGAGTTTTAAAAATAATAAAACTTAAAATGGCCAAAGACACAAAACTGACGAAATAAATTAATACGTCGATTAAGTGCACAGGAATTTCTGCTAAATAAAATAAAACTTGGTCTTCAATAAGGTTTGGAAATCTTTTTGGGTCGGCTCCAAAAATAATTTGTCCGCCGAATTGAAATAAAATACTCACGCCAATAGCGGTAATGAGAACATTCATTTTAGGAGAGTTTCGTAAAGGCTTATAAGCAAATTTTTCTACAAAGTAACCGATAATGCCAGCACCAAGAGCTCCCGCCATCACACCAAGCGTAAAATTTAAAGGAGATGGAGTTTCTAGGCCAAAAAACCTTGCCATGTAAAAAGTTACAAAGGCGCCCATCATATAGATTTCTGAGTGGGCAAAGTTGATCATGGTGAGAATTCCGTAAACCATGGTGTAACCTAAAGCGACTAGCGCATAGATACTTCCGAAGCTCAGGCCATTCAGTGTGTGTTGTAGAAACTCTTGCATCGGGCTAATTACGGATTAACACTCGTGATAAATTTGTATTCAGTTCCTTGAACTTGTACAACAACAGCACTTTTAACTGCATCACGATTAGCATCCATCGACATCTTACCTGTTACGCCGTGAAAATCTTTTATATTTGATAATTGAGCACGGATATTATCGCGATATTCAGCTAATTTAACAGCGTCATCACGTTTGTCGTCAGCTGCTATAGATGGTGTGTTTTTAATAGCTTCAGCCATTAAGTAAACTGCATCGTAAGCTAATGCCGCCATAACGTCTGCGTCTTCGCTGTATTTAGCTTTGAATGCTTTTACAAAGTTTTGAGTTTTAGGGTCAGTCGATTCAGTGGTGTAGTGATTAGAAAAGTAGTTGCCATTAATAGCATCTCTCGCAATTTCAAAAAGTTTAGGAGAAGACCAACCGTCGCCACCTAATAGAGGTTGTTTTAAACCTAACTCTTTAGCTTGTTTAGCAATTAACGCTACTTCGTTGTAGTAACCTGGAACAAAAATAGCTTCAGGGTTTTTAGCTTTGATAGCTGTTAACTGAGATTTAAAATCGATGTCGCCTTCTTGGTAAGAAATATCAGACACGATAGATCCGCCAGCTGCTTTTAATTTTTCAGCGAAAATATCAGATAAGCCAACTGAATAGTCGTTTTTGATATCGCGTAAGATAGCCGCTTTTTTAAGTTTTAAATTTTCAGTCATGAATTTAGCCATAACCATTCCTTGGAATGGATCAATGAAGCAAGCTCTGAAAATGAAATTACCAGTTTTAGTTACATCTGGATTAGTTGCAGAAGACGTTAACATTGGAACTTTATTTTGTTGGGCTACTTGCGCACCAATTTTAGAACGACCTGAAGTGGCTTCTCCTAAGATGGCTACAACTTTATCTTGGCTGATTAAACGATTTACAACAGCAAGAGTTTCGTCGCCATCAGATTTATTATCGTAATTGATGTGTTTGATTTTTTTACCATTGATGCCGCCAGCAGCGTTGATTTCTTCGATAGCCATTTGGGTTCCATGAAGTTGGAATACGCCGAATGTTGCAGTTGCACCAGTGTTTGAACTGTATGAACCTAATAAGATTTCGTTATCGTTTGATTTTTTCGTACATGAAAAAATAAACATGCAAATTGCTACTAAAGATAAGATCTTTTTCATTGAGACTCCTTGATAATACATTTGTTAACTTAATAAAGTTATTGAACTAAACAGAAAGCAGTCTGGCAAGATTAATCAAAGATCTATCGCCAGCTTTTTCTTTAGTGGTCACGAGATCTAAAGGCACTTCGACTAAGAGTCCGCCTTGAATGCCAATCATCGTGTTGTTTCGCCCCGCAAGCAAGGTGTCAACGGCTGCAGAAGCCAGTCTAGAAGCTAAGATACGGTCATGCGCCGTTGGGCTTCCGCCTCGTTGTTGGTGCCCTAAAATACAAACTTTTGAATCTAAACCTGATTTTTTACGTATGGCTTCCGATAAGTCATAGGCTCTGCCTGGTTTTTGACCTTCTGCGGTTATAATAATACTGCTGGTTTTACCTCTGGCACGAGAGTTTTTAAGGTTTTCAATAATTTTATCCACAGGAAGGATGTTGTCAGTTGTTAGAATTTCTTCAGCGCCTCCAGCAAGGCCTACTTGGCTCGCAATCCAGCCCGAATCTCTTCCCATAACTTCAACAATAAAAATTCTGTCGTGACTATCGGCTGTATCGCGAATTTTATCGATAGATTGCATGGCGGTATTTACAGCCGTATCAAAACCTATAGTATCTTCGTTGCCAAAAACATCATTGTCGATAGTTCCCGCAATACCCACCACTGGAATTTGGTGCTCACTCCAAAGTGCCTGAGCTCCACGAAATGAGCCGTCGCCACCTATGCAAACAAGTCCGTCGATGCCATTAGCTTTTAAATTTTGTGCTGCCGTCTTACGATACTCAGGACGCATAAATTCGGCAGATCGGCCAGTTTTTAGAATGGTGCCGCCTCTTTGAATAATATTGGCCATATCGCGCATTTGTAGCGGAATCATTTTGTTGTCGATCATTCCGACGTAGCCGTTCAGAATTCCCATCACTTCAATTTTTTTTGATATTGCACTTCGAACCACAGCGCGTATGGCTGCATTCATTCCAGGAGCATCGCCACCGCTTGTGTAAACACCAATTTTTTTAATCGAGATCATAGATCACCTTATTATTCGTTCGTACCAGCTTTATCTATGAGCCAGTCGCTGAAGTAATTCATTATAAAGCCTAAAACACCAATTAAAAAAATGCCAGAATACATATCTAATATTCTAAAAGAATCCCAAGCCGACCATATAAAATAGCCCACACCGCTTTGACTTAAACTCATCTCACTTACAACGACCAGTGTTAAACCATAGCCAGCGCCTGCCTTAGCGCCCACCAAAAAAGATTTAAAGCTGCCCTTGGTTAAGAATGAGTACCAAAAATGACGGCCTTTAACGTGGTAAACATTAATCACATCTTGCATCGGGCTTTGCATTAGAAAAACTGCGCCATGGTAGGTGTTAATATAAATAAGATAAAAAACACCTAATCCAATGAGAACAATTTTAGATAAATCCCCAGTGCCAAAAAACAATAACACCAAAGGAATGAGAGCCACTTTTGGTAAGGGATAAGTGCTGGTTACAATCGGATTAAATAAAAATCTAATAACTTTTTGGCCCGCAGCTAAAACCGCAAGAAAATAAGCAAGCGGAGCAGCAATAGCAAAGGCCACTAAAAATCTAAAACTACTGGCGGCCAAATGAGGTCCCATTTTTTGATTTACAAAAACAAGTTGTACAAGATTTTTGAGCACTTCAAAAAAGCTCGGAAAAAGACCAGGGTCTTTAATATAAAAGTGACTGATAACTTCCCATATAATAATCCAAGGCAATAAACCCAAAAAAGACCACTTACGCATTTTGTGAGTCCTCAGTGAGTAAATTAAAAAGTTCGCGGTAAATATTTTTATATTCGTCAGAGTTTTTAAAGCTCAAATAATCGCGCGGGTAGTCCTGTTGAATATTAAAAGAGTGAGTAATAGTTTTTTTCTTGCGCGATAAAAAATGTACTTGCTGTGATAAAAACAAGGCTTCATCGATATCATGACTAATAAATAAAACACTGCCCTTGTATTTTTGCCAGTAGGCCAGCAAATAATCTTGATTGGCTCTTTTGTTAACAAGATCCAGCATCGAAAAAGGCTCATCAAGCAGTAGCAATTCGTTTTTATGTGCAAAAGCTCGAATAAGACTTACTCGTTGTTGCATTCCGCCTGAAAGTTCGCGAGGTTTAAAATTTTTATAATTAATTAAATTAAATTCGACAAAAAGTTGATCAATTTCGGTGTCGCTTAGAGTGCAGCACATTTTTACGTTATCAAATGCACTCAGCCAAGGTATCAACTGACTATTTTGAAATGCGATACTCACTTCATTGTTTATTGGACTGCGTTGATGAACCTGATTTAAATCAGCCAGAGTTCTTATAAATTGTGATTTTCCAGCTCCACTCAAGCCAATTATGCTGTGAAAAGTATTACTTTTGATATCCAGAGAAATATTTACAAATATTTTCTGTGAAGTTAAAGTTAAGCTTAGATTTTCTATTAGAATTGACACATAATAAGTTTAAACAAGTATTTAAATAATGCAACCTCAAGAGGAACCTATGAGATCTATATCAATTTTTGGAATATCAATTTTGTTAGCCTTAAATACGCTAGCCAATGAAGCTCCAAAAATTAAAGTAGCAACCTCACCAGCAGTAAGTACGGCGGGTGTTTATCTGGCTCAAGAAAAAGGCTTTTTTAAGGCTGAAGGCCTTGATGTTGAAATAACTGTTTTTAATAGCTCAGGGGCACCGATGACTGTGCTTTTAGCTAAAGGCGAAATCGATGTAGGTGCGGGTAATTTAACGGCGGGTCTGTACAATGCGATTAATAAAGGAAATAAACTAAAAGTCGTAGCTGATAAAGGTCGCGTTGAAGTGGATAAAAAATATATTGCTATGATGGTTCGTAAAGATTTAGTCGAGAGCGGTCGATATAAAAGCTTAAAAGATTTAAAAGATTTAAAAGTTTCGTTAACTTCTATGGATGGTTTGTCA
>JBEBIK010000483.1:0-1618 GCA_040080445.1 Pseudobdellovibrio sp. | reverse complement strand
TCGTTCGAGATGATAAAGGCCGAGCTCAAATTCAAACTTCGACTGACGATTGGAAAGACCAAACCTATTTCTTATTTACGATTGATCCACAAATCGTTGAAAAATTATTATTTCCTATCGGTCATCTCAAAAAACCTCAAGTAAGAGAAATTGCTGAAGCTAAAGGTTTAGTCGTAGCTAAAAAGAAAGACTCTACAGGTATTTGCTTTGTTGGTAACAAAGGTTACGACAACTTTATAAAAGAACAAGTGAGTTCAAAAATTCTCGCAACTAAAAAAGGTCAGCTTAAGAGATACCCGAGCGGTGAAGTCATGTCCGAGCATGAAGGAATTCACTTGTACACCATTGGCCAAAGTAAAGGTCTTGGTATGACTTATCATGAAAAATTATTTGTTCTTAAAATCGATACCGGCACGAATACAGTATGGGTGGGTGATGAAAAAGATCTTTATTCATCTGAAATTGAAGTGATTGAGCCGCATTGGCTTTCTGAAGTGGTAGATGGCTCTGAATACGAAGTCAAAATTCGTTATCAACACAAAGCTTCAAAAGCTCTAGTCGAAAAAACTGAACGCGGTATTAGATTAAAATTTGAGGAACCACAACGAGCTGTGGCTCCTGGCCAAGCTGCTGTGCTTTATAAAAATCAGAAATTAATAGGAGGCGGATGGATCACGTTGAATTAACTCCTCAAAACTCGCCTCAGCCTATCACTCGAAATTATGAATTCGTTGTTCATACGTTTGGCTGCAAGGTTAATACATACGATACGGGTTTGATTCAGAAAAATTTAACGCAAAACGGATTCACAGGAACCTCAAATAAAAAAGGCTCTGCGCCAATACATGTTTTAAACACATGTGCAGTTACGGCAGAAGCCACTCAACAAGCCGTAAGACTTATACGTAAAATTAAATCTAAACAGCCATTAGCTACAGTTGTTGTCACGGGTTGTGCGGCACAGGTTGATACCGGCTCTTTTGAAAATTTGAGTGGAGCTGATTTGGTTGTAGCTAATTCTCACAAGGGAATGCTTCCGCAAATTATTGATCAATATTTTAAACAAGAAGTTAAACAAAAGGTTTTTAAATCTAATATTTTTAGAAAAGAAGATCTTGAAAGTGGTGGAGGCGAAGAGCTTTCACACACACGTAGTTTTTTAAAAATTCAAGATGGCTGCAATAGCTTCTGCACATTCTGCATTATTCCTTATGCGCGCGGTAAGAGCCGCTCTATTCCAATTACTCAGTTAGTTAATAAAATCAATGAACTCGAAAAAAGCGGTATCAAAGAAGTAGTTTTAACGGGTGTGCACATCGGAGACTATGAAGATGATACTTTTGGAATTTCTAAAAAAATTGAAGACTTGGTTGAAGCTGTATTAGCCAGAACAAAAATCCCAAGATTTAGACTATCATCGTTAGAGCCAATCGAATTATCAGATCGTTTACTTATGTTATTTGAAAACGACAGACTTTGCCCGCACTTTCATATGAGTATTCAAAGCGCTGATACTGAAGTGTTGTTTCAGATGAAACGTAAATACACGGAAGCAGAAGTTCGTAAAAGCCTAATCGCTATTAGCGACAAAGTTAAAAACGCTTATGTGGGTATGGAT
>JBEBIK010000092.1:0-7661 GCA_040080445.1 Pseudobdellovibrio sp. | reverse complement strand
ATATTTATTTTTAAAAATTAATTTTAATATTATCTAAAATCGAAAGGGATAATAAATGAAACAAATGTTACTTGTTAGCATCATCACCGCTTTTGCAGTTACTTGGTTAGGCTGCAGTCACTTCGAAAAATATTCTGGCACACGTACTGTATCAAGTGTTGAAGACTTAACAGCTCTTTGGGCCTACGACCCAGGACCAAATCCAGATACAGAAATGGGACGCGAGCTCATTGATATCGTAGCTTCGCAACCGAATATGCCAGGCATTTCAATTGAAATGACTGGTTCACAAAAATTCAGACCAGCTTTCGGTCCGACTTTGTGGAGAATGATCCAAAAGCCAAATAGTATTAAAATTTTATTCTTAGGCCAAGATGGTACGCACATCGCTGAAGCTGCAGGACGTACGGCTACAGCGGGTTTCGGTGGTCGTGCACAGGATATGGCTGCACATTTCGGTGTTGAAAATAGCGCAGCCTTTATGAATGCTTTTGCGTTCACGATTAAAGGGCAGTATGCAGGTTACAAAGCTCCACTGATTACTGAAGAAAACGGAAAAAAATCTGTTAACTTCTCTAACACTATTGCTGACAACGGTATCTGGCTTATGTCTCAAGATCTGAACAGTCCTATGGTTGAATGGAGAAACAGACTCATCGACTGGATCGCCCGCAATAATAAAGATTCATTAAGAATGATCGTATTATTCGGTGGCCCTGCACAAGATGCTATCGGCGCATTCATAGTAAAAAGCGGTGGCGAAGTTGGTGCCAAATACTCAGAAGCAGATTTAATTGCTAAAAAAGTAAAAGTTCCTGTGTTTATGGCGCAAAATACTGGTGGTAACACAGAAATGCCAATCCCACTGGATAAAAATAATAAAGATATGTACATCACTATGGGTTACAGAATTCCATATAACGATTTAACTATAGACCCAAGCCGTGAAAAAGATCCGACTCGCAAAGCTTCTATGCAAGCTAAGTTAGATGCAGCCAGAGCAAAACTTAAAGAAGCACAAGATGATTTAAATAATAATATTGATAAATGGTACCCGCAATTAGCGATTTCAAATGCGGGCATCGGAAAAAGTGGTTTAGTACACCCAGCGCAAATTAATGGTTATGATTTAGCAAAAATTACAGTTAACGGTAAAAAAACTATTTCTCTTAAAGGTCTAAAACTTTCAGACGGTTCAGAAATTAAAAACGATGTTTTAGTTGCTGAGTTTCCTCACCCGACTTCATTAAGTTCTAATAGCGCAACAGCTCCTCAAAAAGTAGAAGCCGCTTTAGTTCCACTTAAAAAAATGACTAAAGAAGCCGATTGGATGATTGAAGAAGATCAGGGCTTAGCTCCAAGTAAATATAGAGAAAATAAAGCTTACGTATACGGCCGCGCTGATATCGGACCTGCATTCTACGATTTCGGTACTCCTAAAAACCGCATGGTTTCAGTTTCTTCTGCATACCGTATGTCAGGAATGTCACATGTAGTAGTTATTGGTACACGCGACAAAGCGGACTTTGATAAAACTAAGTTAACAGAAATGACGGATGCAAAACCTGCAGCAGGAGTTTCTGATGCTGAAATGTTTAATGCTCGTCCACGCAACGAAAATATTCGTGGTGTATTTGATATGGGACCAGGCGAAAAAATGGCCCGTCTTATGAAAGAAAATATCGATGTGGCTTTGATCGGCAAAATGAAAAATGGTCAAAATGCTAACCCGAACTGTAAAGATCCAGAACCTGCTAGTAGCTTTAACGTTAAAGCCCATCCCCTTTGTGTAGGTGATCATGGTTACTACCGTGGTACTTTCCAAAATCCAAAAGTTTTAATCTTAGCTGATCCAGATGGCTTTGATGACATGTTAACTTCGCGTGCATTAACAGGAACACGTGGTCAGTACTTACATGGCTTAATGGATGATATGGGCGTTAACGATAAATACATCGTGATTAAAACTGTTCCTTTTGCAATGGACGGAGCAACTGATGCAGAGTGGAATGTTGTTTTAGGTCAAACAGCTGCATACCGTGAAAAAGTTTTATCCGCGATCATTCAAGCCGGTGGCATTGAATTAGTTATCGGTGACGGCAAATATGCGGCTGGAGAAATTCAAAAATTAAAATTAAATGTACCACGCATATCAATAAATAGATCAGGAACTGAAAATGGTTCAGGAATTAAAGAAGCTGCTGTTGAAATTAATAAAGCAAAAAAATTCAATGCATTTACGGCTAAAGGCCAAATGGCTAATATTCCTAGATCACATTTAGGTTTCTTCTCGAGAGTTTGGGAAGGTACAAGCGGATCTCGTGTACTAGATGCAAACTCTGCAACCGAAAAAGGAACAGCTTTTGCGATCGTTGTGCCTAAGTGGGTTTTCTCACAAAAGAATGTAGTACAGAGCAATGAAGAGCGCAAAGCTATCGACTCATTAAAAGAGACTATCGAGAAACAAGGACTTCCACGCGAAGACGAGAAGTTTATTGATTTCTTAAAACGTGGCGGCGGCAACGACAGCTCTTACAAAGCTGTTCTAGAATCAAGTTTTGCTGCTTAATTTGATAAGCCTATAAAATTTACTAGTCACTTTATTTACACCCCTATAATTAAGTTAAATTATAGGGGTTTTTTTTGACCAAATTATCCCATTTTAAAATACTTTGTAACAATTCCCCTAAAGCCCTGCTAGATAATTGAGCCTTGGGGAATTCATGCGAAATTATTTAATACTATTAATTATTTTAGCATTTACAGGTCAGATTGTTTTTGCAGCCAAATCAGTTATCAATACTCAATGCCAAAAAAATGAAGATACCGGGCAAGTGGCGGGCCTCAACACAAATCAAGTATTTACGATTGCTTCAGTCTCTAAAGTTTTTACCACTCACTGGGCGGTTACTAAATTAGGTGCGCGCTATCGCTTTCAAAATAAAATACATATCACCCCAATCTCTCAAAATGTTTATGACGTACACATTGAGGGCGACAAGTTTCCTTATTTTGATCGTACGATGTTTCAATTTTTAGCAACTGAATTAAATAAGCTCGGCGTAAAACAAATTAATTTTTTAACTTATGACGAAAATTTTGAATACGCTTCAATTGTAAGAACCAATAAAAAACTAGCTCACCAGTACAACGATCAAGATGAAAAAGAAATAATGCAAGAGCTACGAAAAGACGTAACAACAATAAATACAAATCTTGTGACTTTATCGGCACGCGCTTTAACTTTAGAAAAACTAAAACTACCAACAAAAGTATCTTTAACTATTCGAGACATTCACTACAGAGCCAAAAATGATTTTAATGCTGCCGGCAACACTTTGAGCTATTTATTTGAATCTTCTGAACTTTTTAGAACACTTAAAGAAATGAACCGTAATTCTCATAATTTTGCAGCGGACAAAATCTATGAAAAATTAAGCGAAACTGAAGACTATTCTCAGTTTATTGTAGATCGTGTGAAAATTTCACCTCAAGAAATTAGTTTTCACAATGGGTCCGGTTACCCCATCGAAAACTCTGAAGGAAAGTTTTATAATAAAGCTTCTTGTGCCGCCGTTGTTGAAATGATGCATGATTTACGTAAAACCCTAACTCAAACCGAGTTTAATTTTCAAGACATCATGCCAGTTGCAGGTAAAGATTCTGTAACAGACGGAACAAGCACTGTAACCCAAATCTACGGAAATGCTTTTACCTCGGGTGCTCTCATTGCTAAAACCGGCACTGTTGCTGATACAATCGCACTAGCTGGTTTATTTATTACTGAAAAAGAAAGTTTATTTTTTCATACAAGTTACAAATATGATGGCAGTGATAGTGGACGAACTCTGGCTTATTTAAATATACGCGAGTGGGTTACGTCTATACTTAAGAAAAATGGAACAGATGATGCTTTAGCTAATTACACGCCGCGAGCATTTTTTCCGTTTGATAGTCAGAGTTCACTCAAGCCAATACTGACTACTCAGTTACCCTAAACTATCCGAAAATTTTTTGAATAAATGATTTAACTTTTTGCGAAAGACTAGCTGAACTCGTTTTTGGTGAAGACGATGATGAGCTATTGCTTCTAAATTTTCTGTTAGTAGGTTTGTTTGTTTGAACAAACGGAGCTTTAGCCTGTTGTTGAGGCTGAGCTTTAGGAGCAGCATTATGTGGGTGCACCGCCTTATGATGAGCTTTAGCTGCATGCTGGGGTTTACCCGTTTTATCAAAGTTTTTAGCATCACGGTTTGGATGTTGTTGTTTAAATTTAGTTTCAGGCTTACGAGCTTCGTGAGCCTGTGGTTTATCGTTATGCTTGCGTGGGCCAGACGCATCCCCATCACGACGAGGTGGTCTACGGTCGTTACCACTGCCTCTATTATTACGATCCTGAAATTTAGGATTTCCACGAGATTTATTATCAGATCTTCCTTTATATGAAGATTCTTCGTGCTTAAGCGGCTTAAATTCTTTTAATATTTCTGCATCTTCCATAAATACCGTTTCTATTTTTTTCTTCGTGTACTCTTCTACACGGTATAATGAATCGATATCACGGTCACAAATTAATGAAAACGCTTTACCTTCGTTACCTGCACGTCCAGTACGGCCAATACGATGCACATAGGATTCTGCATCTTGAGGCATCTCAAAATTAATAACTACATCTACGCCGTTAATATCCAATCCTCGTGCTGCTACGTCAGTAGCCACTAGAATATTTTGGTCATTTACAGCTTTGAATTTTTCTATCACATGATTACGTTGACCTTGGCTCATTAAACTTGAAATTCCCATAGCTGGAATTTGATTATCTAATAAAAATAAAGCTAAACGATCAACATTGTGTTTGAAATTAGTAAAGATCATCGCTTGCTTAGGGTTTTCTTTTTTAAGAATAGATAATAAATACTGAGGCTTTTCATCGTGACCGATATGCATGATAAAATCTTTAACATTTTCAGCTTTAGCTTGATCACGGCTAATGTTTATTTCAACTGGATCAGCGCCAAATTGGTAAGCCGTATTTAAAACATCAAAATTTAAAGTAGCACTGAAAACTAAAAACTGACGATCTTTAGGAATTCTCGACAAAATGTAAGTCATGTCGTCTTTAAAACCCATGTCAAACATACGATCGGCTTCGTCAAATACGATAGCGCGAACTTGTTTAAGATCTATATGATTTTCTTTGTAAAGATCCATCAAGCGGCCGGGAGTTGAAACTACAAATTGTAAACCCGACTGAAGGGCTTCTTTTTGCTTGTCATAACCAGTTCCACCATAGAGTGGATAAGTTTTAAGATCGCAGCCGTTAGATAATTTTATAACATTGTCGTTGATCTGATCGGCTAATTCGCGAGTAGGAACTAAAATTAAAACAAAACTACGCACATTCCAGTCTTTAATTGCACGCGCATGTGTAGGATCTGTCTGAGTTCTTAAAATGCGCTCAATTAGCGGAATTAAAAAGGCAGCTGTTTTTCCGGTACCCGTTTGAGCTAAGCCCGCAACGTCGCGACCTTCTAATATGTGAGGAATAGTTTGCTCTTGAATTGCAGTAGCTTCGGCGTAGCTCAATTTTTCAATAGCGGAATTAAGGCGTGAATCTAGATTTAGTTCGGAATATTTCATGTCAACCTATCTGATATTAGATTGAAGCCTTGCTGTCACGCACCAAGGCGATTATGCATCGAGCAATTCTAGTGAGTTTTCAAAAATGAGCGTAATACTTGAGTAAATTCTTCGTACTTTTCATAGTGAACCCAATGCCCAGCGCCCTTAATTTCGACTCCGCTGATAATTGGGTTAATATCGAGCATTTTGTTAAACTCTTCTGAACTTAATATGTGAGAGGTTTCTCCACGGACCAATAATACTGGCATTTTAAAAGAGCTGACTTCGAGCCACCTGTCTTTGATATGACCTTCTTTAACGATGGCTATCATTCCTTCTTTAGAAAATCTCCAGTCATAGAGCCCGCTGGCTTTTTCCTCTAAATTCGCCTGTAAAAAAGTGATTAGAACTTGAGGTTTTTCACTAGGGTTAAACAATTTTAAAAAATCATTTTCAAAAAAACTTTTTACACTGTCTTTAGAAACAAAAGGAGTTGGCACTATATTCAGCATTTTTTCATAATACTGATAGGAGTCAGGCAAAACTTTGGCCCCCATATCTTCAATAGTTAAGGTTTTAACTTTTGAGGGGAACTTATGTGCAAACTCCATGGCCACTCGCGCACCCATTGAATGTCCGACTAAATGAAAACTCTCCCACCCCAGTTCTTGAGTCATTTTGTCTAAGTCTTCAGCAAGAGTTTCGGGAGAATAACCTGTTTCAGGTTTAAAAGATCGGCCATGTCCGCGCTGGTCGTAGATGAGGCACTGATATTCGTTTTCTAGTTTATTGGCAATTTTTCTCCAATTGGCCGAAAAAGCCATCAAACCGTGTAGAAATACAATTCTCTGCTCGGTATTAGTGCCTAAAATTGAATAGTTAAAATTATCTATATGCACAGCATTTTAAGTACTCGACTTGAATTAGAAGCTCAATTAAAAAATAGGTCATGTCTTTAATGAACCAAGCTTCACTTTTGGAGCTCTATAACAATAAGCTCAAGAAATCGATATCCAACATCGACTCGCATGCTATTCAGATTTTGCGTAGACTTAAAGACTCAGGTTTTCAAGCCTACTTAGTTGGCGGTGGCGTACGTGATCTATTGGTTGACCTTAAACCTAAAGATTTTGACATTGCTACGAACGCCTCACCTAACGAAGTTAAAAAGAAGGTTTCACATAGCTTTATTATCGGACGCAGATTTAAATTAGTTCATGCTAAGCGCGGTGAACACATTTATGAAATTGCCACTTTTAGAAGATCAGCTACTTTTGAAGAATTACAAACCACTGAAGAAGATGATCGCAAGCATGTTGAAGAAAATTTTTTCGGCAACATCGAAGAAGATTCTTTTAGACGCGATTTTACTATAAATTCTCTTTTTTACGATCCTATCGATTTTAAAATTGTAGACCACTGTAAAGGACTTGAAGATATTCATTCGCGAACTATGCGCATGATCGGCGATCCTAAAGCTCGCCTCATTGAAGACCCTATTCGTATTCTAAGAGCAATTCGTTTGTCACAAAAATTGGGATTTACGATTGAAACTAACTTACGGACAGAAATCGTAAATTCAAAAATGGAACTCGTGCGCGCCGTACTTCCGCGTAGACGCGAAGAGTGGCTCAAATTTTTCAGACTTAAAAACGTAGAGCCTGCATTGATGGAGCTTTACGACCTGAATGTATTCGAAATTCTTATACCCACCTTTCACAAACTTTTTTCAGACAACGAAAAACGTAATGAGTTTTTAAGCTTAATTTCGCTCTTTAATTCTTACGATGTTAACTATGCAGACCCGATGGAGTTATTTTCAGTTATACTAGTGGC
This sequence comes from Pseudobdellovibrio sp., assembly GCA_040080445.1. GTDB lineage: Bacteria > Bdellovibrionota > Bdellovibrionia > Bdellovibrionales > Bdellovibrionaceae > Pseudobdellovibrio. Next base: position 203 of record JBEBIK010000092.1, on the reverse strand, counting down.
CTACTTAGCCGCAAATAACCCAAAAGGCTTTAACATTAATAACTTCTTCGAAAACGAAGAATTTTTAATATTCTGCCGTGATGAGCTCGGCGTCTTCAAAGCCGAAGTAGCTGTGTTTTTTCAAGCGATGCAATTTATTGGTCCGCTTCAGCGCAAAGAAATTTATTTAAAAAAAGGTGAAAGACGTCAACGCTCTTTAGTAT
>JBEBIK010000482.1:0-1633 GCA_040080445.1 Pseudobdellovibrio sp. | reverse complement strand
TGCCAAGGTAGCCTGAAGCAAATACGGCACTCAAAGATTTTACGCTATTGTTTTGAGTCCATTCTTTAAATTGCGTACAATTGGCTTTATGAAAGTCATATTGAGATAAATTAAGTTCTCGGCTAAGCCAGTTGTACCTAGCAATAAATTTACATTGGGCGTTTTGGTTGTCGTCTTCAAAGTTCGCTACTGTTATGGCTTTAATGGTGGCGATTAATTCGCTTTCGGGGTTTATATTGCCGACAGTTGATAAAAAGTAATCTGCATTTTGAATGTCGCTTTTTACTGAGCCAGTAAGTGTAGATTTATAATTAAGAAGTTTATGCCAGAAAACACTTTGGTGTAATTTTTTAGTCTGAGCTTCAATTAAAATTTGTTCTAAGTTAAGAGGCGCCGCGATTGCGGCGCCTGATATTAAAAGTAGACTTAAATAAATGAAGCTCTTGAAAAAATAACGAGTTAACACTAATGAGTTGTATTACAAGAAGTGCCAAATTTTTCGTCAACATTAGTCATTAGCGCTGTATAATAATTTTCAGCTTTAGTCGCTTGATCTTGTTTTGCGTATTCTGGTTTAGCTACATTTTCAGTAAAATTTTGGCGCATTGAGTTTATAATTTCTGGGTGGGCTTCATTTTTACAATCTAAGATATTAAGCATGGTTTCAAGGTGAGTGCCTTTGCCTGACGCTGTTTCTTCTTCAATTACGGCGTAGTTTTGGTATAAAAATTTTGCGGCATTTGCATCTTTACCTGCGCATTGGTCTTCAGATGAAGATGTTGTAGTTGAGGCAGTTGTTCCCCAATCCCAAATAATATTTGAAGTAACGGCAGCCCAGCCCGTGTTAGGAAAAATTAAAGCACCAATTCCGCAGTCGCGATAAAGGTTTTTACCTTTAGCTAAAGCTAAAGTTGGCATTAAGCAAATAACCGAAACTAATAATAAGATTTTTTTCATTTTTTCTCTTTCTGTGTAAGTACGGGTATTATCTGAACATTTGTTTAGACTAGCAAGGCCAGCTAAAAAATGTTTATTGGAGGCAAGACATAGGTATTGAATAGTCTTTGCCTCGTTGAGCCCGCAGTGTTTAAGATGAATTCATGCAACTTTTTAAAAACCTAAAGCTAGTTTCAGCTGATTTTAGATCACATCAGTCTAAAATGGCTTTTGTGGTGAATAAGGGCAATATTGCTTGGATAGGCCCTCAATCTAAAGTTCCAAAAAATTTAAAAATTAAAAAAACTACTGATTTAAAAAACAAATTAGTTTTTCCATCATTTATCGAATGTCATACACACACAATATTTGCGGGTTCTCGCGCAGCTGAATTTGAAATGCGAAATCAGGGTGTGAGTTATCAAGAGATTGCACAAAAAGGTGGAGGCATATTATCAACGATGAAAGCCACGCGTCTAGCCTCTGTAAAAGACTTAACAGCTATAACGCAAAAACGCGTTAACAACTTCTTAAAACAAGGTGTTTCAACTTTAGAAATTAAATCGGGCTATGCACTCGATTTAAAAAATGAAGTCAAAGTTTTAGAAATTTTAAAAAAGTCAGGCGCGAAAGAAATTATTAAATCGAAAACGAATACAGCTACGGAAATAGGCTTGAATGCGTTTTTAGAAAATGA
>JBEBIK010000481.1:0-1635 GCA_040080445.1 Pseudobdellovibrio sp. | reverse complement strand
GTCTATAACAAGCATTTTGTTTTTTAATTTTGAATCAGGAGAATCGTAAATAAGCAGAGATTCTTCTGCTGGATCACTGTTCTGCACGGCTCCCGCTAATTTCCTTACGCTGTCATAGGTTTTAACTTCAACCTTATAAGCAAATGTATGAGTAGAAATTACGAATAAAAGACCTGCAAAATATTTCATACATTTTTTCCTTGATAGGCTTTTATTTTAAATGAAATTGAGTTAAATTTCCGTTGTTATTTTAAACTAGACTAGACCTAAATCTGCGAAGCAGCGGTCTTGTAATTTAAACATGATTTTTTCTTCTTTAACAGAGCGCTCATGATCGTATCCGAGTAGATGTAGCAGGCCGTGAATGAGCATATAGGTGATTTCATTTTTGAGGCTATGTTTTTGGCTGAGCGCCTGCATTTTTAAAACATCTGTACAAAGCAGTAACTCGCCAAGAGATTCTTCATCCATTCCGGCAAAACTCAAAATATCGGTGGCTTTATTTTTTTTTCTGAATTGATTATTAATTTTTTTAATTTCTGAAGAGCTTAAAAAAACAATAGTCAGCTCTTTTTTTTGTTTCAAGAGCGCGGCATTACGCACAGGGTAGGCCACGAAATGTTTGCAGATTTTATTCACTAAAATCTGCAAATCTTTTTTACTTAGCGCGGTAGTTTTATTGACTATATTAAGTTTCATGCAACAATTAAATATGCCTCAACCACCTAAAACACTCAACACTTTTGAATCCGCTCTGCAAATTATTAAAGACCTTAGGGGGCCAGAGGGCTGTCCTTGGGATAAAGAACAAACGCATAAAAGCCTAGCTGCCTATGCGATTGAAGAATCTCATGAATTGGCCGAAGCTCTTGAGGCCGCCGATGACAAACACATGTGCGAAGAACTGGGTGATGTCTTGTTTCAGGTTATTTTGCATGCAGAGCTGGCTTCCGAACGTAAAGCTTTTGATATTTATGATGTCATTGAAGCTATCAATAGTAAAATCGTAAGACGTCACCCTCATGTTTTTTCTGATACCAAAGTAGGAAACTCAGAAGAAGTTATTAAAAATTGGGACGAAATTAAAAAACTTGAAAAGAAAAACAAAAAAGCTCCTTCTTCCTTATTTGATATTCCTAAAACACTGCCCGCTTTACAGAAATCTCTCAAAATAGGCGAAAAAACCGAAAAGTATAAATTTGATTGGTCTGAGCCGAAACAAGTCTTAGCACAACTAAAAGCTGAAATCATCGAGCTCGAAGAAGCTATCGAAGAAAATGAAATAGTACATATACAGCACGAAATTGGAGACGTTTTATTTTCTGCAGCCCAATTAGCTCGCCATCTGGGGTCAGAACCTGAAGCTGACTTACGCGAAGCCAACCGAAGATTTATCTCGCGCTTTGAAAAAATGGTATCCCATACAACTTCAATCGAAGACTTTACAAAACTCACAAGTGTTGAAAAAGAAAAGCTCTGGAACCGAGTAAAATCGGAAATCTAATTTTTTATGTACATTTTTTTTACATTAAAAACTAATTCAAATTTTAAATTGAAATAATATTGTCTATTTTATTATCAAACGTTTTTTTAAAATTTATGTGATTTTTTTGTAACCTTAATGATTTCATGCAC
>JBEBIK010000480.1:0-1641 GCA_040080445.1 Pseudobdellovibrio sp. | reverse complement strand
GGCTATATGTATCTGCATAGACACCTATAGACTAAAGGCCGTGAGTGCTTTTATTTGAATTCAATCGATCCTGATGAAGCTTGAATAATAAATAGATTAAGCAGATTTTGTGCTGATTCGGTCATTTTTTTTACATTCTCAACTTTTTCGGAATCGAGTTTAGCTTGTTCAAGTTCTTTTGTGTTTTTCGAAGACATTCGATCTAGGCAAGAGCTAACAGCTGATATCATAACCGCTTCGCGCTTTCTTAACACATTGGTAATGACGACCATGATGTCTGGGTTGGCTTGATAAAATGTAACCCCATGTTTACCAATGCTTACGGCCTCTATCACTTCGTATTCAATTAAATCACGAATGGCTAAGCTCATAAGCGCTTTAGATACTTTTAATCTAGATATGAGATTTTGACTGTCTAAAGGGCTTTGTGAAGTGTAGAGGTGAGCCCAAATTCGCCCATGAATTTTTTTAAAACCCCAATACTGAATAAAATTGCCAACGAGCTCTTCTAATTCTTTTAGTTCTGGCATAGTTTTGTGGGGAGTAGAAAAATCTTTTTTTAATTTCATTAGTCTATGGCTTTTAACCATATTAACCCCTTGAAAAGTAGTTCAATCAAGATTAAACTACTTTTATATAAAGTGAAAGCTGTATTTTTAAATTTTTCATAAAGGTAAGGTAGTGTTTGTGAATATATCGAGTTCACCTGTGGTTATTCTAGGAGCTGGTTTGGCGGGCTTAGCTTGCGCTCTAAGGCTGCATAAAAGTGGAAAGCCCTATTTGCTCCTCGAAAAATCTGATGAGGTAGGCGGGCGCATTAGAACTAGTAAAACAAACGAAGGTTTTTTGCTAGATCATGGCTTTCAAGTTTTACTAACGTCTTATCCTGAGCTCAATTTCTGTTTAAATTTGAAAAAGCTTGAACTGCAATACTTTAATTCAGGAGCTTTAATTTATACGCCTCAAAAGACAAGATTACTGGCAAACCCATTTCTGCACCCCTGCCATCTTCTAAATGAGACTCTTTCAAATTTTGTTTCATTAAAAGATAAAGCTCTGGTTGTAAAACTAGTTTTGAGTCTTCACACCAATGCATTCGAAAAGCAAAAGCCTGAGAGTGCATTATCATTTCTTAAAACCTTTGGTTTTTCCGAAGAATTTATTGAATCCTTCTGGCGTCCTTTCTGTTCTGGAGTTTTTTTAGACAAAAATTTAGACGTAGATTCGCAGTACTTTGTTTTTCTTTTAAAAAATTTCAGCACAGGCCGCGTAGCTGTGCCGAAAAACGGAATGCAGCAAATTCCAATACAGATGAGTGAGCAACTTTCTAATTCAAGTGTTAGATTAGGTGTGGATGTAAAAGAAATCCATACAGATGCAGTTGTGCTAGCCGATGGCGAGAAAATTAAAGCGAGTGCTGTGGTCTGTGCCTATAATCCAGATGTTGGTGATGCCGTCAAAAATGAATATCGCTCTGTTGTAAATTACTATTTTAGTGCAAAGAAAAATCCTAACTGGGAAAAGTGGCTCATGCTCATACCACCTCAGTACGGACTTCATTTAAATAACATATGTGTTATGAGCCATGTGTCGTCTTCATATTCAAGCAACGAGGATATATTATTATCGGCTAGCATTGTT
>JBEBIK010000479.1:0-1645 GCA_040080445.1 Pseudobdellovibrio sp. | reverse complement strand
ATTTTTATTATTAAATGCTAGTCTGTAGATAGTGCCGCTTTGTTTAGAATAAGATTCGTGAAATTCAAGTCCGTCTATATTTTCTACTGCCCAGCTGACTGCGGTTACTGATTTTTTAAGTATCGAAATGATCTTTTCTTTTGGTTCCTTATTATTTTTTGTATAGCTGACGGTAGCAATAGGGAGTTTGGACAATAGAGGACTGGTTTTTATTTCAACGGCGAAAGCAGATTCAGAATCAGATTTAACTAGACCAGAGTCAGTCCAGAATTTTTTATAATCGTATGGTATCGCAAGCGATTTTAGAGAAAGAAAAAATAATACCAAGAAAATTTGCATAGAAACCCCATAATAATTCGATCTCTTTATTTTATTTGAAATTGTTAAACAAAGAAAGCCTGAAGCTCAATTCCCGACTAAAGATAGCAGCAATTTATTAGATAAGATCCTTAATTAATTCTGATACGGCATTCGGACAGTCTAGCCAGAGCGTTGTCCTGTCAGTAAGGCCTTAAAATCAGAAATTACTTTTTTTAATTTCATTTCTTCAGCTATCTCAATGTACTTTTTGTCTTTGTCGCCTACGACCCAATTGATTTTAGCATAGTTTCTTCTTATCAATTCATAATGTTATCTTGTCTAGCCGAAGATAATTACATATGAGTTGATTTAAGTTTTTTTAAAATTATAATGTCCGTTCACAGCCTTGCCCGAAAAAACGAACTGAGAAGCCTAGGATGTCGCCGTGAAATCAAAAAAATCCTACAATACCAATAATCTGTTTCATAGGATACTGCTTTGAGACTATCTGTTACGGCAATTGAGAGTAAGAATTTCTTTCTTTCTTTCTTTCTTGCGCCCAATTCAGCAACAACAAGGCGACCGACAAGCTCATTACTATTGTTTTCGATATCTTGCTGTTCGATATAAATGAAAACTCGGTCCTGCAAAAGATAGCGAAAGAACTTTTGGCCACGGAACTCGTCCTGAGAAGAATATCTTGTCGAGTCGTGAACTATTTTAAACCGCGGCATTTGCTTAATAGCACTAAGCGAATACTTTTTAAAATCTTCTAAACTCCCTGTAAAGTTAATGACCTGTATTTGTCGGTCCGAATTTGTGGCCTTTGTGCTCACGCAATTTGGTTTGGGCCCGCAGTCTTCAACCACGCCGCTTCTAATATTGGCGTCGGAGGTTTGAGCGCAGGCGGTAGTAAAAAAATTGAGGGTAATGAAAGCTAAAAGTATTTTTAATTTTTTAATCATAGCCAATTATAAATACATTTACTTTAATGTACATGCTTAATCCTCATAAGACTCTTTATATTACACATAGACTTTGTTCTTGGTTTTTCTATTTAGAAACAAAATGGAGCATCAGATTTTAGAAATGAATTTATACAACTCATGGACGATCAAGGAAGTATTTCATTTGATATTCTTGTTGCAGATAAAGGTTTAATTCGTAATTTTGTAAAGATGGGCACTATAGTTTATAATGCGGCCATAGCATCTGAGTCTTGCGACCACCGAGTAATACAAAAGCACTTTTTGCATAAATTGAAAGTATCTCCACTTCTAAAATCTGCATATTGAAATACATAGAGTGATTAATTCCACAACCAATTTCATAGTGCCTCCTGAGG
>JBEBIK010000478.1:0-1646 GCA_040080445.1 Pseudobdellovibrio sp. | reverse complement strand
AGAATTTTTGAATTAGGCTCAATCGTAAACATATTATTTGCAATTGCACCGATCAAACCTCTTCCAATAAAGCCAGTGCTTGCGCCATATCTTACCATGACAATATCATCTTTACTTACTAGACCTTTTTTTGCAGCATCCGCTCTTATATATCTTAAATCACTTGTCGATTGCGTGTAATCAACAATCCTTAAAAATCTTACTCTATTTTCTTTTGCTTCACTAAACTGATCTTCAACATCGACTTGAATGCCTTGCGAAAATTTTACAAATGTTCCAAGATCACCACAAACCCAGCCTTCTGGAATTTTGCCACTTGGACTAATTTTAAATTTATCATGACCAACACCTTTAGTTAAAAGTTCTTGCATCATTCCTTTTTTGAGATTTTTTATTTTTTGTATTTCAGATTTTGCTAATTCGATAACTTGATCAATTTTATCTAGAAGTTCAGCAATTTTTTTTTGTTCTAAAATAGATGGCAAACTAAGCACAATATCCAAAACGCTCGATTTGCTGATGTTATATCTAGTAGACCCTTGTGCTAAAAACTGCATTTCTTTTCTAAATTTATTACCGCGGACTAAGTAGGCACCAAACTCAGGCAATAAGTGATCATAATTTTTTAACCGAAAACCAAAACAAAAACTATTTAAGTACAACTCGTTAGGCTTTTCTAACAGGACAGCACCCATACCGACTTCATTCGGTGTTTCCGAAGATGTTGTAAAAAAGAAATCTCCGATTTGAACTTTATTTTGTTTTTCATTTGGTAAAATTTTACAATAATCGAAATTATCCATTTTAATTTTATGATTTGAAAAAATATTCTTGTATGTAATATATGGGGCACCCGCGCCAAAATCTTCTTTATTTTTACCTGTCAGTCCATTAAAGGTTTCACCAAGCTCCCCTAACTTAATTTTTTTCCAGCTTTGGGGGCTTGAATTATTCATATCCCAACTCCGAAAGGAATTTATTCATTTCGTTTTCAGCCCTAACACATTCTTTTTCAATCAATCTAAGTGGCGTTGAATACTTGTCCCACCATTTTTCTACTTGCGTCACTGCTCGGTCACTTGCGCCTTTGAGAGACATGCGAATATGTTCTTTTGAGGCAATCGTCGATCTAAAAACAAAGTAATCTTTATCCTTAAGTTCAAAAATTTTCTGTAAATCAATTCCTTGAATCATTTCTTGAATATATTCTTCCTCAACTTCCCGCTTAGGAACTCCGCCGTTTAAAATAGCTTTTACGTCAAAAGTCTCTTGAGGGGGTGAGGTATCTGCATATCTTCTTATATTAAGATTGAAGTCATTCTCTCTTATTTCTTCAATACTTACTATTTTTGAATAACGTTTAATTTCGTGGAAATTATCAAATGTAGATACAATTTTTAAAATATCTGTTTGTCGAAGTTTGTTTTGGTTTTTGCCTTCCTCAAATTCAAGTTCTGCATTTATAAAAATAATCTTATTTTTTCTGTCTTTTGCTTTATTCTTATTTAAAACAATTATTGCTGCAGGAATCCCAGCACCATAAAATAAGTTTGTTGGCAAACCAATGACTGCCTCGATTAGGTCGTTTCCATTATCAACTAAACCTTTCCTTATGGTTTGCTCGCTTCCACCTCTAAATAGCACAC
>JBEBIK010000477.1:0-1648 GCA_040080445.1 Pseudobdellovibrio sp. | reverse complement strand
GTATGGGGCCGCCGATCCAAAAGGCGGAGCCTTAGAGAGTTTATCCCAACTCGGAAATGATCCGCGCCTCAATCATCGATTCAATGTTACAGCTGGTGTTTTAGCTGAAGAGAGTACTCTATTACTTAAAACTTTTTTTAAGAAAAAACGTTCAAAGTGAGCTCGAAACCTAAGTGTCCACATTGTAACATCACACTTCAACTAAACAAAAGCGATGGCATATTTAAATATTACTGCTTTAAGTGCTATGGAATTTTATCTCATATTCAGTCTATTAAAAAATCTATGTCAGTTGATGCTAGAAAAAAATTTAATGCAGAAGTTTTAAACTCATCACAAAGTAAAATTAGCTGCACTTACTGCAATGAAAAATTAAAATTAATTCAATTACCAAATATTGAAGTTCAAATAGATTACTGCACACATTGCAGCACAGCTTGGTTTGATAAAAGTGAACTTCCGACTGCAGAACAAACACACTCTCCTGTAAGTAAAACTTCAGATTCTAAATCACGCTGGTATTTATATGGAAAAGCTTTAATCGAAATTAAATATCAAACACCTCAATATGAGGTGAACTACGCACAATTCTCAGAAAATAAATTTAAATATGTAATCGCTGCACTCGGTTTCCCAACAGAGCTCGAAAAAGATGATTTTTTACTATTGCCGCTTTTTACATGGTCGCTCATGATTGCAATTTTCATAATCAGCGCAATAGGTTTTAAAAATATTAATTGGTTTGTCGATAACCTATCATTTTCTACTGAAGCAACAGGTATCTCATACCTGTACAGAATGATTAGTAGCTTTTTTGTTCACGCCAACTACATTCACTTGCTAGGTAATTTATACTTTCTATGGGTTTTTGGTGATGATATCGAAGATTATCTTGGAGAGCATAAATATATTTTGTTACTTCTTAGTTCCGCAATTTTGGGTTGTTTAGTTTTCAACTTGTTTCATAACCAAGGGCCACCACTTATTGGTGCCAGCGGCGGCATTAGTGGTCTTATCGGGTTTTATATAATGAAATTCCCGAAAAAAAGATTTTTGGTCCGAGGCCGTTATGGCGTACTAAATGTTTCTTCTATAGCTTTCGGTGCCTTTTTCATTTTTACACAATTAATCTATGCGTTCATATTCGAAACCTCTGGACACTCTAACGTAGCCTTTTCTGGCCACGTAGGTGGCTTCTTAGCCGGCGTAATGTTCTATTATTACACTCTTTATCAAGAACAAACTTGAATTAAAATAAACACTGTTCTAGATTTCTCTCCATGATCAATATAGCAGGCACCTACAAAGTTGTTGAATACGGTTACTCTTATAAAAATGGTAAAGCTTTTGAACCTATTTCAGAATGGTTTTCAGGTACTATCCACTACTCTGAAACTGGTTACATGAGCGTAATTATGCGCTTTAAAGAAAAGCCAGAAATGTTTACGGATATCGTGGCTTATTCTGGAACTTACGTAGTTACTAACGACGAAATTATTCATCAAGTGAATATGTCGGTGCGCCCTGATTACGAGGGTCAAACTTTAGTGCGTAAATTTAAAATAGAAAATGGTAATCTCGAATTAGAATTCGAAAATACCGATGAGTTTCGTAAATATGCTATTTGGAAAAGAGTTTAGTTTCTATT
>JBEBIK010000091.1:0-7785 GCA_040080445.1 Pseudobdellovibrio sp. | reverse complement strand
ATTAGTGATTCTACGCCGCCCAAAGATTCAGCCAAGGCAAATACATGAACTGATTCTAAGAATTTTTTAGAAGCTGGCAAGCCACCTTTTATGAAAAAAGTAATCATGCCACCAAAGCCATGCATTTGTTTTTTTGCTAACTCATATTGTGGATGTGATTTAAGGCCTGGATACACAACTTTTTCAACAAGTGGGTGAGCTTCTAAATAATTAGCTACTTTCATTGCGCTTTCAGCGTGAGCCTTCATTCTAATAGGCAAAGTTTTTAAGCTTCTTAATGCTAGGAAAGAATCAAATGCACCTTGAACTCCACCCATAGAATTACTTAAAAACCCGATTTTTTCTGCGATTTTTTCATCATTCGTTACCGCAACACCGCCAACCATGTCACTGTGGCCACCGATGTACTTTGTTGCTGAATGCACAACGATGTCGGCGCCTAATTCGATTGGTCTTTGAAAGTAAGGCGACATAAAAGTGTTATCAACAACTACTAAAATATTCTTTTGTTTAGCTATTTTTACGATAGCTTCGATATCCGTTAATTTTAGAGTTGGATTAGTCGGAGTTTCGAGCCAAACCATTTTAGTATTTGGCTTGATTGCTTTAGAAAAATTTTCGACTTCAGTTAAATCTGTGAATGTAAACTCAAGGCCATTGTGGCGCAATACTTTATCAAATAAGCGGAAAGTTCCACCGTACATATCATCAAACGCAACAACATGATCGCCTTGTTTTAACATCTGCATAACCGTTGTAGTGGCGGCGCAACCAGAAGCAAAAGCAAATCCGAATTTTGCAGACTCTAAATTAGCAATGCAGTTTTCATAGGCTTTACGAGTGGGATTGTGAGTGCGTGAGTACTCCCAGCCTTTATGAACACCAGGAGATTCTTGCACATAAGTCGATGTTAAATAGACAGGAGTCATAATTGCGCCCGTAGTGGGGTCAGGATGTTGGCCCGCATGTATCGCACGAGTTGAGAATTTCATTTTATCTTTTACAGACATAAAGGCCTCTATATATAGGTTATAAATTTAATCTTTTAAGTTCTTCTTCAGCTTTGACTTCAACATTGTAGGCGGTTTTTAAAATTTCTGAATCTAATAGACCATTTGAAACCAACCAATTGTCATTAAAGGCTTTAGATAAATAGGCTTTTCCAGAGTCTGGCATTAACACCACAATTTTAGAGGGCTTTGTTAGTTTTTCTGAGTATTTCATTGCAGCAACTAAAATCAATGCACTAGATGGGCCAACGCAAAGACCCTCTTCGATAACTAGTCTACGTGTCATATCAAATGATTCTTGGTCATTAACCTTAACGAAATCATCGTATTTTTTTAAATGGCAATTTCCTGGAAGCATGTCTTCTCCAACGCCTTCAACTTTCCAAGCTCCTGCGGGTTCTATAATTTTACCATGATAAAAAAGATCCGCTAAAATACTGCCCACTGGGTCTGCACAAATTATTTTAATATCAGATTTTTTTTCTTTTAAAAATGCCGCTACTCCCGAAAGAGTTCCGCCAGTGCCAACTCCCGCCACAAATGCATCGACGTCGCCACCGCTTTGGTCCCAAATCTCTGGGCCAGTTACGCGATAGTGCACATCGTAGTTATCGGGGTTGTGGTATTGATTTGTTAAAAATGAATTCTTTATTCCATCTGCAATTTTTTTTGCAACTGAATAGTGACTTCTCGGGTCTTCAGGCTCAACTCCAATTGGAGTAATAACAACTTTGGCACCATAGGCTCTTAGCATGGCGCGCTTTTCAGTCGACATTTTTTCTGGCAAAACAAATATACATTTGTAACCTTTTACTGCTGCAACCAGAGCCAAACCCATGCCTGTATTGCCCGCAGTTGCTTCTACTATTGTTCCGCCTGGCTTTAAGTCTCCGCGCTTTTCGGCGGCTTCAATCATTGCAAGTGCAATTCGATCTTTTACAGATCCACTTGGGTTAAAGTACTCTACTTTTGCAAAAAATTGATGTGGCGAATTTTTAGTAATGTTGTTGAGCTTGATTAACGGGGTATTTCCTACCGTTTCAAGTACGTTTGAGTAGATTTTGTTATTCATGCTGACTTTTCTTTCGGTCTGTTTTTTTCATTTTTATTGTTTGATAAGTAAACTAAAACTTCTGACATCAAAATAATAAGATCTGGACTATATGGAATTCCTAAAACATCAGTTTTGTTTTTAATTAGCTTTGAATCGGGGTTCGCCTTAGAAAGCTCTTGCACCAAGACCTGTAAGTGTTCACCAGTACCATTTGCTTTACTCGGCGTAATATTAGCTGCCATCTGACCTCCCGTTTGTCTGCATATAAAAATATCTTTTACAGCAGGCTTTAACAATACTTTTTTTAAAATTGGAGTAACTTTAAAAGAGGAGCCACCAAAAGCATTAACAAAGACGGAAATATCAAAAAAGTTAATGGCATTAAAGACAGCAGCGGAAGCCGCGCCACTCTTGCATTAATTTCGTTTTCGCAACTCATGATGAGCTCTGTTTCGATTGAGTACAGTATTTGTAAAATGCTCTGACCTTTTAATCCCTGCTCTAATACCTCAAGCAAATAGCATCGATGATAGGATAGTTGTGATTTAGTAAATATGATTTGCTGATTGTGTTGAGAAAGCCACCACATTTCGATTTGGCGCTGAAATGGGTCACTATTTTTGCATTTTAAATAATTTCTAACACCAAAACTCACGGACTGACCCTTTTCGAGTGCACGCTTAATGTCCCATAACAAAACTAGTGGTGGCGCTATGTCTTCCATTTAATGGGCCCACCTAATCTAAAAATTAAAAATTGTCCTGTCGTAAACAGCATTAACGACACGCCCACGGTTGCAGAAAAAACTTCAAGCTGTAGATAGTTAGTACTTAAATAAAGAAACCCAGCATAGATGAACACACAAACCAGCGCCTGTGCGCGCGTCTGCTGGGTAGCTAATTTAGACTTATGTCTCAAATTGTGATGTAACTTGAGCGCATCGTAAAATGCTTTGAGTTGCTCACTAATATGCGAAGTGGCACGTAAAATGATTTTCAACTCATTAAAATAGATCGAATTGCTGCTATTTAATGTACTCGGATGATTATTTAAGACATTTTCAATTTCGAAAACCATACTTAGAGGAGCAAATGTGACTTTTTGCCAACTCGAAAGATCATTAAAAAGTATTTTCACAGATGTTTGCGGTGATTTTCCTACTTTCAAAAGCAAAATTAAGCGCTCAACCAGCTGCAAATGTATCTTTTCAAAGGTTTTTTGTGCGAAATACGCAATTATTTTATCGAAAAGTATTAACGTTATCAAAAATATGCCGATATTAATAAGGACAAGCACGAAGAGTTCTTTGAAAAACAGATTAAATATGTACGGCAACAGTAGAAAATAGAACGCAGCTTTAAGTTTTAACGGTGAAAGCACTTCTAATTTCTCAAGTAGAGACAAATTTCGATGTACAAACACAATTCCGAACACCGAAACCATCAATTCAACAAACATCTGACCTCCAATTTCAAAAAAAATGCACGCAAAATTGATGCAAGAAAAAAAAGTGTTGACGAAGCTTGTCGAATTATTAACAATTTTATTAAGGAAGACTGAAAAGTCGAAACAACAACAACTCGTGGCTTTAGAAATAGAGTCACTACCGATAGGAGCAACAAATGGCTAAGAAAAAAGCGAAAAAAGTAGTTAAGAAAGCTAAAAAAACTGCAAAAAAAGCTACTAAAAAGAAAAAGAAGTAGTTAGTTTTGTAAAGCGTTAGCGCTTTCGAAAACCCTAGGCCTTAAAACCTAGGGTTTTTTTATGACTGAAATGTTTTTTGTAGATTTTTGCGGACGCTTACTTGCCCGCTAAGTTATTAAGATCTTTAGTAAAAGTAGATTAAGCCAACAGCGCCTGTAGGAACCATCTTCGCGCTCTTAATCTCAGTTAACAGAACCACTTCACCATAAAAATTTACACCTGAAAGCTGTCCTTCTAGCTGATTGTATTCAGCGCCAAGCCCCGAAACAAAGAAATCTGCATCAAAGTTTCCTGCTTTTAAATCTTTATCTGAATAAATACTTTTTAAAACATCTGATGTTTGTGCTGATGTTGAGTTGTTAGAAGCTTTAAACCATTTTGAATATCCGAACTTCGCATACGGAGAAATGTACTTAGCTTCGTAGTTATATTTGTAAAGTAAGTTAAAAGTTCCGTAGCTTGGTCCAGTTCCTAGGCCGATAACTAGTGCGTTTTCTGGATCTAAATTCAACTCACCACTTAAACCCAACTGACCGCTGGATCCACCTAGCGATAAACCTACACCAAATTTTTTATGTTTTTTTAACTCAAGATTTGAGCTGTAGAGCTCAACACCTTCATTATCAAACTTCTGATTCTTACTAAAAAAAGACTCATTTGAATTGGCTGTAACTGTTTGTGCGTTTAATTGAAACGAAACTAATAGCAAAGCGGTAGTTAAAACTTTTGCGGTAACACTCATATTGTCTCCTCAGTGGTTGGTCTTGGCTTTGGTTAGCATAAGGTATTATTAGATGTCTCACAATACTACTGTACAGAAGTCTAGCCTACAGTTGTTTCATACTGAGAATTTTGAGCTCATTTTCATTCTGAAGTAGCCTATATTTTTTAATAATAATCGTGACCTAAGTCTGTCGATATTTAGATGTTTATCTTCTATAATTTCTATTGGAAGCAAATTACTTCCATGAGGTACGTATGCAATTAAAATCGAAGTTAGCTGTTTATATGTTGGCCATTGGCTCACTGATATTATTAAATTCTGGATGTAACGGAGTTAAATCTGGTGAAGCCTCTTTTGGATCACTGAACATTCCAGCGCCAGCAGCGCCAGCAGCGCCAGCACCACCAGTAGTTCCAACTCCGAGTTCGCCACCAGGCTCTTCTAACGGAATTGAAGATGATGCAAGTTTCTTTTATGTAGGCGTACAAAACGATGAAAATGATTCTATTGCACATGTGCACGATAGTACCGACTTTAGCAAAACTTGCTCTGTACCTAAAACATCTTTAGCTCACGAGGATATTACATGCTTAATCGATATTCCAGAGGGAGACATTTACAATAAAGATTTAGTTCTGCAATACAATGCGCCCGCTCAAATGTGCAGATACTTAGTAAGAGCTCCGTATTGGTTTTACAACCGTGAAGTTGGAATTGGCCCCGAAACTATCGCTATTTCTGTGGATAATACTGTAAATGCTTCGGGAGATATCACCGCTTCAACATACACTTGTGCTTTTGACGGCGTTACCCGTGATTGTGCAAATGGTGACACAGAAGTTGCAATTACAGGCTTGTCCCCAACATCTCAAGAAATTAAATGCGTTTATGATTTTAACGGAACGAACTGTTGTATGGGTTCATACACACTAAATAGAACTATACTTACCAATGGAGCAAACCCAGTGGCCGCAACGCCTGCAAACTTTTCTTGGGGTGGAAATATGACTAACTGTATTGGTGGTGCAGGCAAAACAGACTGGAATGTATTTAACGCTGACAAAACACCAAACCAATTAGTTCAGTACAGCTGGCAAGGAATTAAAAATACTTATCTTGTAACGGCTCCTAGCCATTTAGGTACAGGTGGCTTACCCGCCTCTACATCAAGTATTCATGTAGCTAATTTTTATGGTCAAGCAGTTGATCACACTCATACAGGTTTTGTTAACTCAGCTGACTCGACGACAAGGCCATATTTTAGTAATCCAATAGACGACCGCAGTGGAACCGATCTTACCGCTATGGCTGCAAATGACTCCTACTTGTTTCTTTGTTACAATGAGGCTTATGAAATTAAGCATCGAATCAGAGCTTATGTTAGAGAGTGGGACTACTACCCTGACTATTTAACATTTATTTCAAGCTTGGGACTTACCGTTCAGCCAGACAAATCTAGCTTTCTTGATGCGGGGCCAGAGGAAACAGATCCAACATGTCTCGAAGGTATTGCAGGAAATTTTTGTAATGACTCTGGCGACATAGATGACTTCCTTAATCTAGAAGCCGCTACTAACGCACCGTTGGTTACGCCATTTTACGATATGACAACAGTAACTAAGCGAAGATCTTATTTTCCATTTATTGAGTATTAAAAAACAAGCGACTTTTTTAAAGTCGCTTGTTTTAAAACGCGTAGACTAATCTGCCTTGTATAATGTTTGATATAACTCTGTTTGCGCTATCTTGAAAGCTCGTTTTTATCGGCGTTGAATTAGCGGCATCGTCCAAGTAGCGGCCAGCCACAGTGTGAGTTGCGTAAGAATAAAAAGCTTCCACACTAATTTTTTTATTAAAAGTAATTCCAGAGCCTATTTGAAACATGCCTCCGCCTGGCACCACAAGTCTGTTTATGTCTTGCCCGTAAACAGCCTCATAGCCAAGTCCGGCTAAAAAATAAATCGAATTTTGCTTTGCAAACTCTATGGCATAACCAAGATTTATTTCTCCGCGCAGAGTAGTTATAGAACTAAAATTAAAAGAATCATGGTTTATTGAATTGCCCAAAGTAAAGTTTATGTCTGTACCAATTTTATTTAAAGGTAAAATTGCATAGCGTGCGACCACTCCAACATTTTGAAAATCTGCACTTTTTGATGATAAGTCGACTTTTAGGCCTTCGTCGGTGTTATTATCAATATACATCAACGCATCTACATTATAATTTTGAATAAATGCAGCCGCCCCAAAAGACCACCCGTTCATAGCATAAATATCTTCATCAACAGCATATTCATTCGTATCTTGGGGGGCTTCCGTAACAAGCTCATTAGTGGTGGGTTCTACGATATTTGACGGGGTTGTTAGCTCGCTAGTGGTTGCAGGTGCAGCTGGTTGCTCAACTTGATTTAACTCTTCTTCGATAGAAAGTTCGGAAGCAGGTGTTGAGCTTGAAGGAGGCTGAACATTGCTGGTCTGAGATAAAGCTAATCGGCCATTAAAAACTATACACAGTATAGCAATTAGAAATAATTTTGTTCTATTAACTTGCATTAAAGCCTCACATCCATATGGTACTTTACACCTACCTATAATGAGACCACGTTTTAAACACCTACACAAGATTTTACATTAAAACTTATGTAATTTGGTTCAGTTGCACCTTGCCAAATGTCTTCTAGACTTGAGCTTTAGTCGCAAAACGACTAAACCAATTAGGTATCAAAAAACATTCAATTTTTATTAAAATCTATAAGGAGATTTATATGGCTCATAAAAGAAAAAAAATTGCCGTTATTGGCGCGGGTTTCGTAGGTTCAACAACAGCTCACTGGGCTGCTCAAAGAGAATTAGGCGACGTTGTACTTCTTGATATCAATGAAGGTGCAGCTATAGGCAAAACTTTAGATTTATTTCAAGCTTCTGCTATTGAAAATTTTGATACAAAGGTAAAAGGCACATCTAACTACGCTGATATCAAAGATGCAGACGTTGTTATCATCACTGCTGGTATGCCACGCAAACCAGGCATGAGCCGTGACGAATTAGTTGGTATCAACGCAAAAATCGTAAAAGATGTTTGTGCTGGCGTTAAAGCTAATGCTCCAAACTCAGTTGTTATCGTAGTTTGTAACCCAATGGATGTTATGGCTGTTTATGCTAAACAACAATTGGGCTTCCCACGTGAACGCGTCATCGGTATGGGCGGTTGTTTAGATTCAGCTCGTTTCCGCGCTTTCATCGCTGAAGAATTAAATGTTTCTGTTAAAGATGTTACTGGCGTAGTTCTGTCT
>JBEBIK010000090.1:0-7810 GCA_040080445.1 Pseudobdellovibrio sp. | reverse complement strand
CAATATGATTAAATTTAAAAAAGTTAAAATTAAAATCAAGTTGAAAGCGTAAGAGCCGATAAGCTAAATTATATTTAAAGAAACGAAGAGGTAAAAAATGTTTAAGCCCACAACTAAATTTTTAATCGTAGACGATTTTGGAACGATGAGAAAAATCGTAAAAAAAGCATTGGCAGATTTAGGATATACAAACACAGTAGAAGCGGTAGATGGTTTAAATGCCTATCAATTACTAGACGAGCACTCTAAATCAAGCGAACCCATTGACTTTGTAATATCTGACTGGAATATGCCAAATATGTTAGGCATTGATTTACTAAAAAAATGTCGATCAGAAGACCAATTTAAAACACTTCCCTTTATGTTAGTTACTGCTGAAAGCGAACAGTCGCAAATATTAGAAGCGGCTAAAGCAGGCGTTACTGACTATGTTGTTAAGCCTTTTAGTCCAGCTATGTTAAAAGCTAAACTCGAAAATGCTTATAAAAAAGTAAGCTCATCATTTAGTAAGGCTGCGTAGTTATGAGTAATTCAGCACCAAAAATTTCGCCAGAACACCCATTTCTTAATCGTGAAGTTATTATCAATTTTTCTAGTGGAGTTGTTGAAACTCTGCAAACTATGGCGGGAGTCGAAAGTCATTTCGAAAAACCTTTTGTTGAAAAAAATTGGAAAGCCGAAGGCGATTATTCAGTTTATTTAAATTTAGAATCTGCACCTTATACCGGACAAATTGCCTTTCATTTTCCTAAAAATGCTCTAGCAGAACTGTATGAAAAAATGTTGGGTCAAAAAATTGATCCAGATTCTCCTGAAATAGTAGACTGTATGGGTGAGCTTTCAAATATGTGCTATGGTTACGCCAAAGGTAAGCTCAACGAAAAGGGCTTTGCATTAAAAATGACTTTACCGCGCCCAGGAAGAACAAAAGATTTTCCGCCGGTGCTTTCAAAGCACCCACATATAGTAATACCTTTTAAAATCTTTGAAAAAAATTGCTTTATTCAGATCGTAATTTTTTAATTAGATTAGATTTTAACAACGAATTCTTTTAAGAAGGAGCAGAATTTCTGCTCCACTTTTTTTGCGGTTTCTGTAACCTCAGCATGAGTTAATTTATTTTGTGATACGCCTGCTGCTAAATTTGTTATACACGAAATAGCGGCAACACGAATACCAAAGTGATTGGCGGCAATTACTTCTGGAACTGTCGACATTCCTACAGCTTTTCCACCAAGAGACTTAAACATTTTAATTTCTGATGGGGTTTCGTAAGTAGGGCCAGTTACGCCAACGTAGATGCCTTTATGAAAAAATGTTTTTTGTGATCTAAAAATTCTTTCAGCTGTCGCTATTAATTCGCGGTCATATGCTTCTGTCATATCTGGAAAACGAGGACCAAGTTCTTTTATATTTGGGCCCATAAGTGGGTTAGTTCCCATGAGATTAATATGATCTTCAATAATCATAAAGTCGCCAGCATTCATGCCGTCGCCATAGCCACCAGCAGAGTTAGTTACGATAAGAATTTCAATCCCTAAGAGCGCCATTACACGCGCCGGAAATACCACTGTAGCCATAGAGTGGCCTTCGTAGTAATGAAGGCGGCCTTGTAAAACAACTAAATCAACACCATCAACCTGACCAAATATTAAATTACCTGAATGGCCCTCTACTGTGGGAGGTATAAAATTAGGAATATCGCCAAAAGGAAAAGCCACATCCACTTGCAAATGCGATACGAAATGACCTAGGCCAGAACCCAAAATAACACCAATGCGAGGTTTGTTCTTAATTTTAGATTTTAGAAAATTAACAGTTTCTGTAAGCATTTCTATCATCATTTGAAGGTCTCCTATTTACTCGAGTACATCTGCAATCAAAACGTGAGCGGGGGGCTTTTGCAAGGAAATTTCATAAGACTTTGACAAAGTTTGATGAGCTTCTTCGAATAACTCAGGCTCGTCACCGTGAATAGTATAAATCAGGTCGCCAGCTTTAACTGTATCGCCGAGCTTAACATGAAATTCAATTCCAGCAGTTGGATTGATTAAGTCATCGCTTTTTAAGCGGCCTGCTTTTAAAATAATGCCGGCAATACCAATATTTTCGACATGAAATTTAGACACGAAACCGTCTTTATCAGCTTTTATCTGTAATTTTTGTTTAGCCTGTGGCAAACGACTTAAATCTCCGCCTTGCTCTATACACATTTGTTCAAATATCTTAAGAGCTTTTCCATTTTCTAAAACTTCTGTGGCTAACTCGTAGGCCTCTTGATGAGATTTTGTTTTGCCAGATAAATTAATCATGTGAGCCGAAAGCTGCAATGAAAGTTCGCGAGTTTCTGCATATAAGTCGTGGCCTGAAGAACCAATAGATTTTTTATTTTGCATTATTTCAACACACTCGAAAACTTCTAGTGAGTTACCAGCAAATTGACCAAGAGGTTGCTCCATAGAAGAAATGACAGAAACGATTTTTTTATTATAACTTTTTGCAATCTTCATTAAAGCCTTCGCTAAAATGATCGCATCAGCTTCGGTTTTCATAAAGGCACCAGAGCCAAATTTTACATCAAGCACAAGTCCGTCAACACCCTCGGCAATTTTTTTAGACATAATGCTAGCGCAAATAAGCGGTAAGCTTTCGATGGTGGCTGTAACATCACGAAGTGCATATATTTTTTTATCGGCAGGGCAAATTTCTTTTGTTTGTCCGATAAAACAAGTACCAATTTTTTTAGTGATCTCAATAAATCTTTCGAGAGATTGTTGAGTATTAAATCCTGGGATACTTTCTAGCTTATCAAGAGTACCTCCGGTGTGGCCAAGACCACGCCCAGAAATCATAGGAACATAAACGCCAGCTGCGGCAACAACTGGGCCTAAAATTAAACTGGTTTTGTCGCCAACGCCGCCAGTTGAATGTTTATCAACTTTAAAGCCGTCAATTAAACTTGTGTCGACGACAATACCAGAGTGCAACATTGTTCGTGTGAGAGCTACGGTTTCAGTGTTATTCATGCCATTAAAATAAATAGCCATAAGTAAGGCCGACATTTGATAGTCAGGTATTTTTCCTGCAGTAAAAGATAAAATAAAAAATTCAATTTCTTCTTCTGTTAGTTCAAGATTATTTCTTTTTTTCTTAATAATTTCTGCTGGAAGCATCTTGGCCTTTCACGAGAAGCACGCCTGAGCTAGTACCTAATCTCGTGGCTCCGACCTCAATCATTTGAGCGGCCGTTTGAAGGTCACGAATTCCGCCACTAGCTTTTACTTGCGCACGGCCATTAACTATACTTTTCATAAGCTTAACGTCGGCTACTGTTGCTCCGCCTGTGCTAAAGCCTGTTGAGGTTTTAACAAAATGAGCGCCAGCATTTAAACTAAGTTCGCAAGCCTTCTTTTTTTCTTCATCGGTTAAAAGGCATGTTTCAAAAATAACTTTTACTAATTTACCTTCGGCTGCTCGCACCACAGAAAGAATTTCTTTTTCAACGTAAGAATACTCTTGTGCTTTGAGCGCTCCTATATTTAAAACCATATCAATTTCATGAGCGCCTAAATTTAAAGCCCTACCGGTTTCAAAAGATTTAACAGAAGACTCAGTGGTTCCTAGCGGAAAACCAATAACCGTGCAGATGTTAACCTTGGTGGTGCGCAATACTTCACGCGCAGTCGTAATCATCCATGGATTAATACAAACTGAAAAAAAATGGTAATCAAGTGCCTCATCGCAAAGAACGCGTACCTGATGTTTAGACGCCTCAGCTTTTAATAAAGTGTGGTCAATATAAGCGGCGAGCGACTGTGGTCTGTTGATATCAAAATTTAAAGCCATAGAGTTAATAACTAACACTATGGCTTTGAAAACTCAATAGTTGGAATATGTTTAAGCTGCGTCTTTTCCTAAGAACGTTTTAGCATCGGCCATTGTGATAAGACCTTTTTTAACCAGATCATCCACATATTTTTCATAAAGAACCATGCCTTGTGCCGCACTTGTTTGAATAATAGACGGAATTTGATGGATTTTACCTTCACGAATTAAATTAGCTATGGCTTTTGTGCCTTTCATAATTTCAAACGCTGCAACACGACCTTGTCCGTCAGCACGTGTAAATAACGACTGAGCCACGACGCCACGAATAGATTCTGCAAGCATCGTTCTGATTTGACCTTGTTGGCCTTGAGGAAATACGTCGATAATACGATCTACTGTTTTAGCAGCAGAACTTGTATGTAGAGTTGCGAAAACTAAATGGCCAGTTTCGGCTGCAGTTAACGCAAGAGAAATAGTTTCTAAGTCACGTAACTCGCCCACCAGAATAATATCTGGATCTTCACGAAGTGCGGCTTTAAGTGCATTAGCAAATGTTTTTGTATGTGCACCAACTTCGCGTTGATTCACTAAAGATTTTAAATTGGGGTGCACAAACTCGATCGGGTCTTCAACTGTTAAAATATGAGCTTCACGAGTAGCGTTTATATGTTGAATCATCGCAGCAAGTGTAGTTGATTTACCCGAACCAGTAGGGCCCGTAACTAAAATAAGTCCACGATCACAATCAATTAGATCAATAATTGACTGAGGTAGATTTAATTCTTGTGCTGATTTAATTTTTTCAGGAATTGTTCTAAAAACTGCGCCTAAGCCCTTACGTTGCATAAACACGTTGCAACGAAAACGTCCTAAGCCTTCGACCACGTATGCAAAATCGAGCTCCCATTTTTCAACGAATGCTTTTTTTTGTTTTTCAGATAAAATTTCGAAAATAAGTCCTTGTACGTCTTGATTGCTTAATTGGCGATAATTCAAAGGCGACATATTACCGTGAAGACGTAAAAATGGCGGTGCACCGCTTGTCAGGTGTAAATCTGAGGCTTTTTGTTCAACCATTAATCTAAAAAGATCGTCTATAGTAGCCATATTTGATTCTCCAGTTTGCTTATCATTCTATTATTCGGTACAAATGAAGATGTTTTTAACAGGCCGTAGGTCTAAATTAGGCTTAAATCGAAACAATTAAGAGGTCCAGATGTCTGCAGAAATTCTGATTAACGTACGCCCCCTCGAAACCCGCGTAGCCTACGTTGAGGCGGGAACCCTGATGGATCTGAAGATCGAAAGAAAAACCTCTCCGACTTTAGTCGGTACAGTTCATCGCGGAATTGTTACACGAGTTTTACCTGGAATGCAGGCGGCCTTTGTCGATATCGGGCTAGATAAGGCTGCATTTTTGTACGTGGGCGATATCATCACCGAAGATGGTAAAGATTTTTTTGATGACGAAGAGCAAGAGCAAAATAACGCCGCAGAAGATACCAGACCTTCCCGCGAAATTAAAACACCAATCCAGGATTTAATTAAAGAAGGCCAACACTTAATGGTTCAAGTGGCTAAAGATCCACTTGGTACCAAAGGCGCACGCATTACCACACACATTTCTTTGCCTGGCCGAGGCGTGGTTTATATGCCATACGTAAAACACACAGGCATTTCGCGCAAGATTGAAGAAGAGGGCGAAAAAGAAAGACTAAAAAAAATTATCCAAAAAATTAATCCATCAGGCGGAGTTATCGTTAGAACCGCAGCTGAAGGCGCCAGCGAAGAAACTTTAAGATCTGACATTGAATACTTAGATCGCTTAGGAAAAGAAATTCAAAAAAATTACGAAAAGAAAAAAACAGCGGGCATTGTACATGCTGAGCTAGATGTTGAATTACGCGCACTACGTGATTTAATGAGCGAAAATGTAACCACTGTTTGGGTAGACGACGAAGAAGTTTATAAAAAAGTTTCTAAATTCGTAACTCAGTTAATGCCGAAGTACCGTCAAAACATTATTTTTTACGAAGAGAAAAAACCTCTTTTTGATTTGTATGATATTGATTTAGAAATTTCTCGCGCTATCGAGCGTAAAGTTTGGTTAAAGTCGGGGGGGTACATCGTTATTGATGAAGCCGAAGCTTTAGTGGTGATCGACGTTAATACAGGAAGATTTGTCGGTAAAAAAGATTTAGAAGACACAATTCTTAAAACTAATCTAGAGGCCGTAAAAGAAACAGCCCATCAGCTGCGCGTGCGTAACGTGGGTGGAATTATAATTATCGACTTCATCGATATGGAAAAAATGGTTCACCGCGAACAAGTCATGCAAGCGCTTGAAGAAGAATTAAAAAAAGATCGTAGCCGCACTAATATTATGTCGATGTCAGAACTTGGTTTAGTCGAAATGACTCGTAAACGTATTCGTCCGAGTTTAGTTAAAACACTTTGTCAGCCATGCTCATATTGTGACGGCAAAGGTTACATCAAACGTAAAAACACAATTGCCAATGAAATTTTCCGCGAATTAGAACGCGAGATAAGCTTAGTTGAATACTCTAAAAAACCAGGCGTTATCGTTCACTGTCACTCTGAAATCGTGGACTGGGTATACGAAAGCGAAGCCGAGGCTCTCGAAGCTCTTGAAAAGCGCTTAGGCCGGTCAATAGCTTTCAAAATTGAGCCGAGCTATCACACGGAGCAATACGAAATTTTTAGCGACGGCAATTAAGATTTTTTTACAGTGCAGATTTTTTTATTGGAATCCCAGTGGGCAATTCCTTTAGACGATAAGTGCCACTTAATCTTATTTTCTTCGACAAGATCTTGGGTGGTCCATGAAGCGGTCTCAATAATAACTTGCTCAGCCAAATGCTCGACACCATCAATTAAAACACGCCACGCCGGAAGTTCGGAATTAATTTTGTCTTTGTCGGTGTTATAGCGTAATTTTATATCCATGTCGGATATGATATACAAAAAATTCATAGTTTCCAAAGATGAAATTTGGCAATCGCATAACAAGATGCAAGATGCTGACTTTAGCCGTCATCTCAATACCGATAGAATCGCTGCCCATTGGGTGGTATTACCACCGGCAGATACAAGCTCACTACCGCATGCCGAAAGCCACGAAGAAGAATTTATTTACATTGTGAGCGGCAATCCACATGTATGGATTAACGGGTACATTTATCAACTGCATGCAGGAATGTGCATAGGTTTTAAAGCAGGCACAGGAGTTAGCCACACAGTTATCAACAACACAGACCAAAATGTAGAAATGCTTGTTCTTGGAGAGAGAACTAAAAAACATAATAAATGCGCTTTTCCAGTTAATCCTGAGTTAAAAACAGAAAGCGAAACCATTTGGTGGAATGATGCTCCAATTCATGAATTGGGTCCTCACGATGGTAAGGCCGGAAACTTACTACACACAAAAGACATTTCTGAAACTAGTATAATCAAAGATGTTAATCTGCTTAAAAGAGAAGGAAGCTTTTCATATCCTGAAGATAGCGAAACGTTTTCAGAAGGTGTGCGCCTTAGCCATCATGTTGATTTAAAAAAATTAGGTATATGGTCAGAACATGTACCAGTTGGCAAAAGAACGTCTTTTCCACATTCACATAGTATTGAAGAAGAGTTGGCCATTGTTACAAAAGGCAAATTGCAGGTTTGGCTCAACGGGGAGCTTTACGATTTAAAAAAAGGTGATGCGGTTTACTTTAAGCCGAACACAAATATTTCACATGTTATAATCAACAATAGCGATGAAGTAGCTGAATACATTATGTTAGGCGAGTCGGTTTTAGAAAACGAACAAAAAGACTTAATAAATTATCCACTTAACCAAACTCGCAACGAGCAATGCCGCGCCAAAGGCTATTTTTGGACCGAAGCTCCAATGGGGCCCGTTTTACAAAAATGCTTGTCAGTCCCAATATTAAAAAATTTAAAATTTGTTATTGAGAAA
>JBEBIK010000476.1:0-1664 GCA_040080445.1 Pseudobdellovibrio sp. | reverse complement strand
AAAGAAAACTTAGTTGATGTTTTTACTGGTAAAACAGGCAAGCTTGAAAAAATCGATGAAGAGCTTTTTAAAATGATGACTGAAAACCCAGCTAAAATGATTAATCACTCCGAAATTAAAAAGGGAGAAGTCACTAAGCTAAATCCTTCTGGTTATGTTGAAATCGCAGTGGGAACAATAGCTGAAGGCGCGATGGGAAGTGTAATCATTGTTTCTTATCAAGATGCAAATCCATACACTAATTTAATTAAAATGACGAACGAGAAAGACATCAACCTTGTGGTTATCGATGGTAAACCTATATATGGCAATAAAACTTACTTAGATACTCTTGGTTACCAAAACAAGTACGAAGTTATGCCTGTCGACTCTGAAGATCATTCAAGTCTTCAAGTTAATACCGAAATGAAAGTTCCTGATGATAAAACTCCTGAAGTTCGTCTTCAGTTTTTAGCTAAATTAGTGCAAAGCTTTAAGCAAGAATTTAAGCCAATGGATAAATGCGGTTTTAAAGACCCTAAAGTATTTGTTTCAACCAACTCTGTTGATGCTGATGAAGACTTAAAAAACTTCCGTACTGTTACTGGAGTTGATTTAGATAAAGTTAAAGACATTACGAGATTAATTGCTATTAACATAATGACTCAAAATCGTAATAAAACCGATCCAACTGAAGGTAAACCTGAATACGCTTTAACATATTTCCCATCGTTATACTCTTGTAACGATGCCAACCATGTTAAACGTATTACAAATTTCATTAAAGTAGAAGGCGGCGATGACTTTGAATCTAACCGTAAATATCGCGATGAATTTATTGCTAAAAATAAATTAGGCCGTGCACCTAAGCAATTAGCAGAAAAATATAAATAGTTAGTAAATTAGTTTATCGCCATTTGAATGAACTAAGTACTTGGTTACAAATGGCGATTGTTTTTTCGAATTCAGCTGTTTCGTCTGCGCAAGTCGCAATTATCATTTTATTATCTTTAAAATAAAAAACCTGACGAGATTTGGCCGTTTTGTTTTTACGATTTAAATCGACGATAACTGAAGGTACATAGCTTTTGCTGTGCGACTGTATAGAAGTGACTTCAAAACCATACTGATTGTAGTCGCGTAAATATTGTCTGACGTAGGGCTCAAGTTGAGTTTTAACAGACACGCTTTCGAGTATAAACGACAAAAGTGTTTTATTCTCAGTGCCGAGTTCTAAAGAAACAGTTTTTGTGTTAATTGCTTTTTTGTAAATCCAATTGGCCGGTATAGCATCTAATCTAAAACCCATTTGTGAAAATACAATGCTATTTGAAGCTTGATTAATAATAGAAGAGCCAGCCAAAGGATGCGGGCTAGCAATAGATTTAAAAGATAATAATAAAACAAAAAAACTTAACATATTTAAAGCTTATCCAATTGTTCGAGCTTTTTCAAAATTTTAGTCATAAGACTTGAATGATTTATTTTTTTGATGGTGTTGATGTCAAACCAGTTGGTTTTAGACAGTTTTACACCTTTAAGCGTGTTGTGGTTAAGCTGAATGTAAATATCATATTTAGTTACCGAGTGCTTAATATCAAACTTTTCAGGTTTCTTTTTTGTTTTTTCGGCCAAACTTGGTGGAAATAACATTTCAGGTAAAAATGGCGTCGCTTTATTTTTTT
>JBEBIK010000475.1:0-1674 GCA_040080445.1 Pseudobdellovibrio sp. | reverse complement strand
AGCTGTAAAACCCTGCAGGGCCGAGCGCATGTTAAAGCCCACGTCTTCAGTTGTTAGACCTGCTTGCGCTGCCATTTTTTCGTTTACACGAATAGCAATTTCTTCGCTCGGAGTCTGCACATCAGACTCCACATTGAATACACCTTTTTTTAGCTTTAATTCATTGATGATCAATTCTGAAAATTCGATAATTTGTTTTTCGTTGAGGGATCTAATTCTAATTGTTACAGGTTTACCCACGGGTGGACCACCCGCTAAGTTTTCAAAGGATAGCTTTTCTAAGGCCGCTGGTTTTTCTATAGATCTTAAGTCTTTTAATACTTGATTAACATCTAGAAACTGAGCTTGCCCTGGTTTAACTGAAATTAAAATAAATCCTACATTTTCGCCCACTTTTAGTTGTGGATCCGACACATCAACCTGTTGTATTCCGGTTCTAGTAACAAAAGATTCAAATTTTGTAGCATCAAGTTTTTTTTGAATCAATTCTGAAATTTCTTGCCCTGCTAAGTCTGTTTTACGAATTGAGCTTTGAATTTTTGTTTCATATCTTGCAACGTAATACTCTATACCATCTGCAGGAAATAGCTCAAAACGATTAAACAATACTGTTGAAACAAAACCCGAAATAACGAGCGCAACTAAAAGCAAAAATGTTTTCCATTTGTTTTTAACCGCCAGAAAAATAATTTTTTCGAAAAAGTCTTCTGATTTATCTAAAAAACTTTTTTTATGAGATAAGCTAGCTTTTTGCACATCCACAAATTGCAAGCGCGCTGGCAATAGTATTAAAGCTTCAAACAAACTGAACAGTAACGCTGCCGTTACAGTGATTGGTATCCACTTAATAAACTGACCCATTACGCCAGTAGTCACTAGCATTGGTAAAAATGCCGCTATGATAGTAACAGTGGACGCAGTAAACGGAATCCAAAATTGAAGCGCCGCTTGTACAGCCGCGTCTTGGGCATTTACGCCCTGCTCTCTAAGGCGAGTATAGTGTTCGGAAATAACGACTGAGTTATCGACTAAATTTCCTAAGCATATAATCAAAGCCATCATTGTGATGATATTAAAATTAGCGCCTTGGTAAACCATCAAAAATACAGTTCCGAGTACACACAGTGGCAAGCTAAAAGAACTAAAAATGGCAACCTTATACGGTAAAAACATAAACAAAATCAAAATAACCACTATAAAACCAAAGATCGCATTGTAAGAGACTATATCTAACCTATCGACGACTCGCTGTCCTTCATCGTTGTAGATAACGAATTTAAAATCAGCACTCGTTTTTTTTGTATTTCAGTTAGTAAAGTTTTAACTTTTTCAACCACCGTAACAGCATCGGCTTCACCTTTTTTAGTCACTACAATAAGAACTGCTGGCTGACCATTAAGTCGGGCTAATATTTTCGGAGATTTTCGCCCCTCTTGAACGCGGCCCAATTGATTTACATTAATAGAATTTCTTAAATCTGAAGATCTCACTATTAAATTTTCGATTGAACTGATATTGCTGATTGGGCTGTGCACTCGAACTGACTCGGCCACTTCGTCATTGCTAATTAAACCAGTTGGTATATTTTTAATTTTACCACTAATAACTCTAGAAACCTCAGTTAAACCCACTTCATAGGCTTTTAACTTTTTAGGATCTAAATGTATTTGCTGT
>JBEBIK010000089.1:0-7857 GCA_040080445.1 Pseudobdellovibrio sp. | reverse complement strand
CTATAATTATTAGGCCAGTAGAGGAGAAAAGTCTCCCTAACATTTTCCTATAATTCTTATACAAACATTTCGAATGAAATCACCTTCTAAATCAACATTGCATTTGGTATCACCCGTTGTTAAAAATTCGTTAATTGTAGCTTCTCTGTTATGCTAATCCCATCAATACCAATCAAATTTATTAGTGAGCTTTAAGTGCAAAACTTTGGCTAGGCTTTTATGTTGTGTGTACAGCATAAACTATAAAGGAGTTTGAAATGTTAGATAAATTAGTATCAAGAAGAAAGTTTTTTAAAAGTGCGATGGCACTATCAGCGTTGGCTTTACCAATTAGCTTGATGGCACAAGAGGCCCCTGCTCCGGTATGTCCACCTGTAAAAGTAAAAGTGTTGATGTCGGAAATTTCGAATAATCACGGGCACGAATTTACTATTGCTTTAAAAGATTTGGTGAGCGGCGGTAAAGTAAATTACTCAATCAAGGGCCGAAGTGGTCATCCGCACGGACTACAAATCACCAATGATGTCATAGTAGAATTAATGCAGGGTAAAACAGTAACTCTAACCTCTTCAACTGATGCTGGGCATTCACATATTGTTGTTATGCAATTAGTAGAGGCTGAGTAGAGCAAGGGCAAATTGCCCGTGAAGAGTTATAATCCTGCGCTTTTAATCAAATATATCTGATTTTGAAGGTGCCGGAAACCAAGCCTTTAAAATTTTAGCTGGGTATATTTTTGGAGGCAATAAATCAAAAACAAAAATTGAAATGACAGCGACCGTAACTCAAACCAAAGCTGCAACTGGCTTTGTAGTGCAATTCACCATGCCCGCAAAATACACCTTAGAAACCTTGCCAATACCTGATGATTCAAAGGTTGAATTGCGACAGCTACCAGCCAAAAGAGTAGCTGTGTACACTTACTCTGGTTCTTGGTCAGAATCTCGATATGCAGAAAAACTTTTAGATTTTAAACCTGAGTTAAAAAATAACAAGGTAACGTCTATTGGTGAGCCCACATTAGCTCGTTTTAATTCGCCTTTTGCGCTTTGGTTTTTACGCCGAAATGAAATTTGGCTCGAAATTGACATAGTTCCCTAAATTTCATGGATAAACCAATCTCTTGGAGAGCGAAATCTTTCACCCCATAATCCGCGATCAACCCGCTCGCCAACAGAAATCACCATAACGACTCGGTCGCTCCATTTTAAATCTAAAATACTTTTTACGCGAGATTCGTCGAAGCCTTCCATAGGACAGGTGTCAAAGCCTTGGGCGCTAATAGCAAGCATAAAGTTCTCACAAGCTAATGCAGCAGATTTAATACATGTTTCTTCGCGGTCACGTAAAGACCAAGGTTTACGAGGAATTGGTTTAAAAATGCCAACAGCATTAAAGATTAACCATTTAAATGGTGCCAAAATTTGAAAGCCATATAAAAAAGGCATGAGTTTGCTGTAATAAGGTGTCATTACTTTTTCGAAGCCAGCAGGAATTCCTGATTTTAAAATATCTTTTGATGTTTTTTTCCAAAGAGACGGGCTCACAGAAACAACTAATAACTCTTGTGCAGTTGCGGCAGCGCCTTGGCCCAAGCAAGCTACTATTAATTTTTTTTTATTTTCTTCGCTGCGCACCCAGTGAAACTGCCATGTCTGCATATTTGATGAATTAGGTGCAAGTAGTGCTGCATCTAAAGCTTTATTCATCACCTCTGCGGGCACCTTTTTTTCAGAGTATTTGCGTATGCTTCTTCGTTTTTGGATAACTTCAAAAAATTCCATTAGGTCAACTTTTGTGATTTTAATTGTTTAGCCGCTAAAGCATACCCACCTGAGCCACCATCAACAAAATGTATATGGTCTTTGTTTGTTTGTATAAAACAAGTCATGAGGGCTTCCTGAGAGCTGTGTATACCGTAAAAGATTTCTTTATTGTTTTTATAGCTCTCTAATAAACTTACAATTTTATTTTTTTGATCAAGAGTTACGTCGATAACCATACGCAAAGTTTCATCAAATTTAATAAAATCGGTATTTTTAGTGAGTTCTTCAATGTACTTTGCAGCTTGCGAATTTGGGTCTTTACGAGTTTTGTTGATAACGAAACTCAAAAAACCAGTCCATAAAAGTAAAAGCGAATAGAGCATGTAAGATTTTAATGGAGAGTATTTCATTTTTAATTCTTTTAATAAATAACTCGGCGGCCAAGCCGCCACGAGGTTATCTGAGCTAGCTAGATTTAATTCTGGACTAATTTGCAAGATGTCATTTAATATTTTTCTGTAAACGAGCGGATTGTCTACAGTTACCGATTGTACAATTAACGTTAAAATTTCTCCTTTAGTGCTTTGTATCGGACTCCATCGGCATTCTAAGCCTGCGTGGGCATTTTCAAATTCGGATGTGGGTAGCAATTCAAAATCATTTGTTTTTTTGGTGAGTTCTTCGGCTAATAATATGCCCTGACCCTTTGCCATGGCTATATGCGCACTTGATGATAGCCTCATTCGTGCAATATCGATATGTGAATTGCGTTTATAAATTTCTTGAGCTGGAATTATTGAAACTCTTAGTTCTAAGTTAAAATCAGTTCTTGCTTTTCTTTTAGTGGTTGAAAGGGCTTGCTTAGCCAGTTCAATTTTTTCAGGCGGAATAAATAGGGTAGCTCCATCACCACCAAAAATAAATGGAATATCAACGGAGCCACAAGCATTTTTAACAGCTATTATAGATGAAACTCCAACTATATTGACGTGTTTGTAAAGCCCAGCTTCAATTGCTTTTGTAGAACCTTTTATATCTGTAATTACTATAAACCAGTCTTCAGGTAATTTTTCGTAGTGAGTTGGGTTTAAAATGTTCGGAATATTTATAAAAGCATTTAAATTTTTGTAAAAGTCTATAGAGTTTAGCATTTGTTTGATTTTATTCTAACGCCACAATATATCAACAGAAAACCAAACGAGACATTACTTGATTGATTTTGGTCTAGAATCAGGTTTGTATGAAATACAAAACAAGAGCAGGTGTTTATGGCTTACATATTATTTGATCACGGAAAAAAAGTTGGCGAAATAACGGACTGGGTTGTGGCTGCAAACGAACCAGTGTACAAAAATGTATTGGGTAAAACTGTATTATCTACCCCTGCCAATAATGAATGTAGTTTTGTCTGTCCTAAACCTGTAAATCGAAAAAAATCTAAACTAACTGTAATTCAAGATGGAATAATAGAATTTAGTTTGCAGATTAATACTGTCAAAGGTGCAACTTTTGTTACTGCTTTAATTGTTTCTAAAAAAAATCTTTAATGCGTGCAAAACTTGTACATTTACCATTTTCAATGATAAAAACGGGGAATAATTCCGTAAGACATGCTTAAGTATGTAAGCTAATATAAATTCATGAAAAATTATAATTTAGTTTTTTTGCATGGATTTCCTTTTAATAGTTCTAGCTGGGGCCCACAGGTAGAGTATTTTAAAAATAAATGCAATGTTTTGGCTCCTGACTTGCGCGGGCACCGCAACGGGCCTAATGAGGCGGGTGCTTGGATGATTGCACACTTTGCGGAAGATCTAAAACAGCTGTTGGTTGAAAATAAAATTGAAAAAGCTGTAATTTGTGGATTATCAATGGGCGGCTATGTGGCCCTTCACTTTGCGCAGCAATACCCTGAAATGGTGGCTGGTTTGGTATTATGCGATACTCAGGCAGATGCTGATTCGAATGAAGTAAAAGATAAACGTTATATAACAATTTAAAAAATTCAAAATGAAGGACTAAGCGAATTTTCGCAAGATTTTTCGAAGGCTGTTTTGTCTGAAAATACATTAAAAGAAATACCCGAAATTCAGAATAAATTGGCAGCTATGATTAACGAAAATGCAGTTGAAGATATTACTAGAACTTTAGGGGCTTTGGCGTCTCGTCGTGACAGTAATTCATATTTATCTGCGTTTGCATTTCCAGTAATGGTTTTAGTAGGAGTGGATGATAAGATTACGAATCCAGCAAAAGTCCAAATTATGGCTGATAAAATTAAAAACTCTACTTTTCATATAATTGAAGAGGCCGGGCATCTCTCAAATTTAGAGCAGCCAATAATTTTTAATCAGTATATTGAAACATTTTTAGAGAAGACTAAGACTTAAGAGATTTTCTTCTGAATTCTCAATTTAATACGGCCTAGGAGTAATTTTAATATACCCAAATCGAATACGTTGATTTTAGCGCTATTTATTGGCTTTTTTTTAAAAAAATAAAAAAACGCGTAACTTCTTACTTCAAATTACGTTTTACTTATAGATAACAACAAACAATGAAGGAGTTCAGATTATGAAAACTATATTACTACCAATTTTAGCCATAGCTTTATTAACCTTAAGTGCTGAGGCTAGACGCGACCAAAAACGAGAAGTGAAGCAACAATCTCGTATTGGACAAGGTGTTAAGTCTGGTGAGCTTACTAAGCGCGAAGCTAAAAAGCTTCGTAAAGGGCAAAAGCGAGTAGATCATATGCAAAAAAAAGCTAATGCTGATGGGCAAGTTTCAATAGAAGAACGTGCTAAAATTGAAAAAGCACAAGACAAGCAAAATGCATTAATTTACAAACAAAAGCATGATGGCCAAGAACGCAAAAATACGACTCAGCCAGTGCCACCAACCGCGACTGAAGGCTCGAGCTCACAACCTAAAGAATAGACATTAAAACATAATTAAGATTTGCTATGTCTATGCAGAATGATGAAGATTGGCAAATCTTAATTAAAATATCTAACGGCGATTCGAAAAGCTTTTTGTTACTTTCTAACAAGTTCCAAAACTTAGTTTATGGAGTTAACTCTAAACTATGAAGATCAATTTATAAACGATTCTAGCTATAATATATTTGCAGCGATTTATCGTTCTATTTCAGATTCGAGTTCAGCTAGCTATTCTGGAAGCTTTGGTGTTGGTGTCAGTTTTTAATAATTATATTAGCCGATTTTCTTCTGGCCTTCGCGACGATAGCTAGCAGTTCTTAAGTTTAAATTACTTTCTCTAACAAAATCGAGCTGGCGTTCAACCATATGATCAAATACATGTAAAAGTTTGTCGTGCTCTCGTTGTTTAACATTAAAGCCCTGAGACTCGCCTATAAGTTCGATGGTGTGATGAATGGCTTCAATAGTTGAATAGCAGTTGGCATTAGGCTGTTTGCGCACTCTGAAGTTTGAAGGTTTTGCTGGTGAAAAACAAATACGTGGTAGAATTTTTAAATTTTCGCTTTGGCGAATCATTTTTTTAGCCGTAGCCCAAGTGCCATCTATAACAAAAATTCTTAGTTTTTTATTACTCGGAAATAAATTTTGTTTATCGTTTTCAAACATTCGCGATAAATTTTTTGAAGTAGGTCCTGGATACAAAATAACAGAATGATAGTTTTGATCTTCTATTAATTCGTTAACTTTACTGTCTTGGGTGTAATCTTGCCCTTTTATTAGATATGAATCTTTTAAACACAAATGCGACATGCGGCCTGTGGCAATTCGGCGTTTAACTTCTATGGGGTGAATGAGTACGACGAAATTTATTTTTGCATCAAAGCTTTGAACTTGCGAGCAGTAGCAAGCGAAGTCGGGCTGCGTGCAAGCTCTACAAAGTGTGCGGTATTTTGGTGCTTCTGATATGAGGCGTTCGCGCTGCAGATTAAACTCGTGTAGATTCATACTAACAGCATAGCAGATGCTCATTTGAAGTTAAACAAGACCATCGAATAGTAAAACTAACTTTTACCAATGTATTTTAAAAGTATGTCAGAATTGCTATTGAGCTCTGTGCTTTCATCATGGCTTCCTCCAGCGTCAGGGTGAAAAATACGAGCGAGTTTCTTGCGAGCAAATAAAATAGCATTTTCATCTACGGAAGTATCAAAAGGAAACCCATTTTTGGTAAAGTAATCAATGACTAATTGTATATCTGCTGGAAAGCTCGGGGCTGAGTCATAAGATTTGTTTTTTTTACTATTTTTGATTTTTTTTAAACGTTCTTTTTGTTTTTGATATTGTTCTTTGCGGTAATCGTTTTGCTTTTCTTTAAATGCGGCTTTTGAGGCCTCTTGTTCTGCAGAAATTGGTTTAGTTGCTTTGGTGGAACCCACAGATTTTTGAATTTCTTTTTTATTTTCAAAAAAATCTGGAGATTTTTCAGACACCGCAAGAAAAACAGCATAGATA
This sequence comes from Pseudobdellovibrio sp., assembly GCA_040080445.1. Taxonomy (GTDB): domain Bacteria; phylum Bdellovibrionota; class Bdellovibrionia; order Bdellovibrionales; family Bdellovibrionaceae; genus Pseudobdellovibrio. The sequence goes on along the minus strand of JBEBIK010000089.1, from coordinate 1,637 downwards.
TGTTTACAGAGTTGGCCCTTTTGTGAAGGCGGGCAATTGCAGTCGGCCATTATATTTTTTGAGTCATATGATTCTGATTTTAAACTTACTCTAAAATTAGGTTTAACATATGACGAAATTTCGTTGCTTGAAGGTTTTGAAAATGAAACACGTCCTTCTTTAAAATAGCGTGCGCCGCCACTGCGTGCGCTGCTATTAAAAAAAGAGTCTAATATTTCAATCGACATTTAAATTCCTTAAGTCAAAAATAAAAAATATACGGCTTCTGTCATTTTCAAACACTTCTTTTTGAGAAGTGAGTTCGTAAGATTCAAAAAGCTTATTGTTTTTTAACATATCCAAAAGTTTTTCTGTATCTCTATGTGGTCCTAAAATAAGTCTTTGGGCTTTTAAATGCTGGTTTTGAGCCAAGCTATTTAAGATGTCGTAAATAACATGAGGGCCGACTCCGATAATTGAAACCGTACCGCGAACTGGCTCAGTTATGGTTTCTCCCTTTTGAGCTCTGAAATAGGCTTTGGAGCTGTTTTCACCTTTGAGAAGATATTTATTAAACTGAGATTCGAGTTTTTGCATGATGGAATTGATAGGGTCTACAAAATAGATATTTTTAAATTGCTGACTTTTGTAAGCCGCGCCACCAAGGTATCCGTGGTCGCAGCAAAAGTCCCAAACATCCTCACCGAGGATTAAGTTCTCATAAACTAATTGTAAGCGGTCAGATAGGCGAGTCATAGGCATAGACTAATAGTTTTTATTAGGCTTTTCAGCTTAAATCTGTCAGTTCTGCAGCTTCGGACCCTAGGTTCGATATACGTATGTCTTATGACATAATTTTGTACACAGCTGTGAATAGCAATTGCATGCAAATAAATCATGCGAGCTAGTGCCTTTAGATCAGATAAAAAGTTTTACCATGTTGCTTTGAATTACAAAGCAAGTCGAAATCTAAAAATATTAGACTGGATTTTTATACAAAATGCCACAGCAAGAATTGCAGAAAAGTACCAAATTGAAATACAAGCTTTGTTAATGATGGACACTCATGTTCACCTTTTAATTGCAGATTTAAATAATAACGAAAATTTTTTAAGTCAAGAATTGCAGAAAGCTCTTTCGGGTGAGGCATCACTAGAAAATTTATCTGAACCCATAGTTCATTATTCGCAATATTTAAATACTTATAAATATATTTACCGTAATCCTGTTGAGGCGGGGCTATGCAAAAGTGTTGAAGAATACGAGTTCTCAAGCCTTTTTTATTTACTCGGAAACAAAAAACTGTATCTGAATATCGTGGACCATATGAATTTAATTCATAATCCGATGCATATTTTGAGGTGGCTTAATATTAAAGAGAACAACTATAAGAACTCTAAACTAAGCTGGCAGATAGAGGCTGAGTATTAGCGGTTGAGGCTTGGGTCTATTTGCTAGGTGTTGCATTTAGTTCTTTCTGTTGTTTTAGAGAGTCTTGAATGCATTTATTGTAGGCCACGGTTGATGGGCTGCGAGTCATATCCATTTCATGCTCTCCAAGGCTCGATCGAGGTTGGGATCCATAGCCTTCTCCTATGTTATCTTGAGTTCTGTAGGTTTTGCATTTTTTCTCGGCTCTGCAAGCTGAAACAGGATAC
>JBEBIK010000474.1:0-1677 GCA_040080445.1 Pseudobdellovibrio sp. | reverse complement strand
AAAACTCCATCACCAATCTCAAGAGCAAAACCTAACTTATCGCTGCCTTTTAAGCGGCCTTTTTTATAAGTTACAACTTGAACTGGTTCGTTAACAACTTTTACGCCATTAATATCTGTTGGCACTTCAGGTTTTTTAATCGTTAATAAATGTTCTTCTTTTAACTGACTTGCACGCAGCCAAAGAAGTTTTGTTTTAAGCTCATGAGTTCTTAATTCGTGATCCACTTCAAATTTCTGATATTTAAAGTTAGCATCCAGTGCATCTTTATCTGAGTCGTATAATAAGGCGCGTAAGGCTAAGGCCGCTTTATTACCAAAGGCTCTCATGTTGTCCACTTTTTTCTGTAAATCTTCGTCAGGAATAATATCTAAATTATCAACTTTAGAAATCAACTGAGCGTTGTAATTGAGCATGTAAACTTTAGTGTTAATATCCATTTTAGTTGTTTGAGATCTGATTTTAAGTAAGTTGATAAAGTAGTTTACGTTAAACTCTAAACCAAAAGCTTTATTGTTTTGGTTACGGATATAAACTTGTAAGCCATCATTTGTTTTAACAAATTGTATTTGTCTTAAAATAACAGCGTTGCCATCAACTGCAAAACCTACTGTTGGGCTGTACACAGAAGCAAAACCCAATAAAGCATCTAGTGCTGTCGTCCAACCGATGCGCCCAGCTAAACCAATAGAATCTGTAATTGTGAATACTTCACCAACTTTTAAATTATTTAAGAACTCATTTAACTTTCCGTCTTTAAGCGGCGATGTTAATTTTTTTAGTTTTGAAGGAACATAAATATTTTTTAAAGGAATTTTACTCACTTCGCTCATAGAAGCAATTGGAGTTACATGCACAAAGTTACGAATGTAAGAAACACCACCACCAAAAGCGGTATCAATGCCATTTAAGCCATCTAATATATGCACATAACCAGCACTGGCCGACATCGTTAAGCTATCTACCATTTGTACAGCGGCTTGTGATCCGTAGAATGTACCTGTAGTAATAATACGATTTGCAGTAACGTTAGCACCTAAAGAAACCGCTTGTGCGTCAACTAATGGCTTTACTCCGCTTGGGCCCACTTCAATACCAATAGTCTCTTGCGATAATACATTCATCTTTTGAATTTTTTCAGATAAACGAGCTAGTGCGGTTTCAATACCTAATGACTGACCTTTTACTTTTAATAATTTAACAAAGTCGCCTGATTCAAAAGGCGACTGTCTTTCACCATGTGAAAATCTTTGTGGGTAGCCCGCAATTTCTTGAGTCATCACTTTGCCATCTACAACTACGCCATCGCCAGAGCTGATTTTAAGATCTGGAATTTGCACTCGCACTAATTGAGCTTTTTCGTCTTTAGAGAAAAAACTCTCCATCATATTGTTGTAGCGGTGAAGAACCTTAGCTTTTACTAAATCTTTTAACTGCGCCGGAAATGAAGCAGCCGTTACGATATCGTCCCAATCTTGATCTGACAATTCAGACATTTTTCTTAAGATCCAGCGAATATCATCATACGAAGTAATATTATCGAAATCTGAACTGAACGCGAAATTTAAATAAGCCCAGCCACCACGAATTGCTACTGACTGTGGAGAAAAACGATTTACGCTCTCACCTACGTCAGCAATTACATAGGGAGCAACGATCGCACGGTAAGCTCTTGAT
>JBEBIK010000473.1:0-1682 GCA_040080445.1 Pseudobdellovibrio sp. | reverse complement strand
ATCAGATTAGGTACAACGCTATTTGGCGAAAGAACACAGAAAATAAATCAGAAATGAGGGCTTCCATGAAAAATCCACTATTAAAATCTATGAAAATTGGATTTATAGGAGCTGGAAATATGACGCAGGCCTTAGTTAAAGGCATGGTTGAGTCTAAAGAAATTAAAGCTGATCATATTTTAATTTCAAACCGCACCCCTGGTAAATTAATTAAATTATCAGAACAGTTTCAGGTGCAAACTCGCGCTAACAATGAAGAAATTATTTCTGAGTGTGATGTTGTTATTTTAGCAATGAAACCTCAAGATTTTTCGACAGCCTTAGAAGGCCTAACTAGCCAATTTAACGAAAACCAAATTGTGGTCTCTTTAGCTGCTGGTATACCTTTCGAAACATTACAAAAACAAATTCCAGCGGGACGCTTAGTTCGCTTGATGCCCAACACCCCTTCATTAATTGGCCGCGGTGTAATTGGTTACATGAGTTTAGATGAGGACGATGAGTTCGTTTCAAGCCTTATGGAAGATTTATTTGGCGGCTTGGGTTATGTATTAAAAACGGATACTGAAGACCAATATGAAGCTCTTATGATTTCTTGCTCGAGCGGAACAGGTTTTATATTTGAAATGATGATGTACTGGCAAGATTGGATCGAAGAAAGAGGCTTTTCAGAGGAAGTTTCTAAAAAAATGACAATTGAAACTTTTTTAGGCGCCTCAATGTTGGCGGCCCAATCTGTAGGAATCGACATCGAAGAGCTACAGTCACGCGTAACTTCTAAAAAAGGTGTAACCGCAGCTGGCCTCAATTCAATGCGCGAGCTTGAAATCGAACGCACACTTCGTATCAGCTTTGAAAAAGCCGCGATGAGATCTCAAGAGATTTCACGTAGTATGAAATAGCATAAACCAGTCTAAGGTCTAGTGCGTTTTATCTAAAGGCAAGTCACAGTAGAAGACTAGGTCATTTTGTCCTATACTAAGGATAGTATTATCTTTGTTCACGGAGGAACAATTATGAAACATTACCCATCTGAAATTGCGACTAAAACATTCGAACGAAAAATGATGGGCTACGATCCAGACGAAGTTTCCGATTTTCTTAATGTTGTTGCCGCACAAATGGATGCCTTACTTCAAGAACGCAACTCGCTTCGCGAAGCTCTTAAAGAAAAAGAATTATCTCTCTTAGAATATAAAGATCGTGATCAGGTTTTAAAAGCCACTATCACATCTGCATCTCAAATGACTGAAAAGATGAGAGGCGATGCAGAGCGCGAATCAAAATTAATTATCAACGATGCTCAACAAAAAGCTGAACTCATTACTCGAGATGCAAAAGACTCTTTAAAAAAGGTTTATACTGAAATTGCTGAAATCAAAAGAGCACGCATGCAGTTTGAAGCTAATTTAAAAGCCATGGTGCAAGCCCATCTTTCGTTGTTAGATCAAGGTCAGCAATTTATGCCAAAGATGACTTTTCCTGAACTGGATATGAAATAGTTCTTGAAGTTAAAAGTTATTATACAGCCCAACTCAAAAAATAATGATGTCATAGGGTTTCAAGCCGAAGCTCTAAAAATTAAAATCAAATCTCCACCAGTTGATGGCGAAGCCAATAAAACTCTTATCAAATTTTTAAGTGAGCAACTCAAAATACCTCAAAAAAAAATTAACTTACTA
>JBEBIK010000472.1:0-1689 GCA_040080445.1 Pseudobdellovibrio sp. | reverse complement strand
TAGTAATTTCATTTGCAGGCGTAAAGCTAGAAAGGTCAGACCCCCCAGTGCAAGTTGGATCATTATCATGTATAGAAACTTGGTTATAGCTTGATTCAGCACCAATAATATTTATTTTATCTCCACTTGTTATATTAACCATATTTCCTTTTTGATCTAAAAAATTAAGTACCAATGGTATACAAATATTTTTAGCAAAAGCATCTTTATAAACCATTCTGATATTACTTACCTTGGGTGCGAGAGCAATTTCTCGCGAAATTCTTATATTAAAACTGGATGTATAGGCGTTCTGCGGCCCTGCAGTTTTAGTCACTGTAAAATTTAGAGAATTTACAGTTGTACTTAAGGTTGCAGGTACCTTCATATAAACCTGATTTGTAGGAAAAAAATTAGACGCTGCAATATTAAAAACAGTCTGAGCTGCGGCAGTACAGGTTGGATCATTATCATAAAAATCTGCCACAGGCGTATTAAGAATTGGGCGCAAACCGGCTAAGGTAATATCCATACTGCTAGCAGACGCACTGCCTACATTTAGTGTTCCATTTAATGGTCGGTAACCAACACTTATCGGATAACAGACACCTGGCTCAACTTGGCTAGGTACACTTGCGGTGGTACTAAAATCACTTGAGGTGTTAAAACTAATTTTAAAGTGTTTTGTTATAGATGTTAATCCTGTATTATTAGCTACACTTAAATCTGTACTCGTTGGGTCGGTTGACAACAAACGAGCCCACACTCGTTTAATAGGGCTATTCGCTGCAATTAAAAAGCTTGAAGAAGCACTAATATCACTGCTGCAATTATTATATGAATCGTAGGTGTTTTTTATTACGGGAGTACTAAGTGCATCAAAATACAAACTCGCAGTAACGGGAACACTTGAAGCCGCCGCTTTCGTAATATTATTTACAGATAAAAACATTACATCAATTGGCTCGCATCTAGCACTCGCTGAAGTGTATTTTCTGAAAACTTGATACGGAAAAGATTTTTTTTCAACTGTGATATGTGAGGCTGGTGCAAAAGCATTTATGTCTGTAGCCAAAATACAATCGTCTACTTGATTACTCGCCGTGGGTGGTTGTAGCGGTATGACCACCTCAGATACAGCGCCAGGCTCTAACTTAAGCACACTCGATGTGCCGATGGCATGCAATTTAGAAAAATTACTTTTGCTAGGATTCAAAGACAAATCTTTGCAAGAATTTGTATCAATACTGTGAGTACCAAAAACATAAATCTGCTTATTTTCACCTGGAAAAACATCCATCTCAATTGTTGATCCAGCAGGCATAAGGCCCATATATTGACCAAAAATATAATTTGCATCTATCAAGTTGCTCGTAGCATTTCTTTTGCCACAGAAATTATTTTGCCCGCCTTTAGTGTCTGGCGCACTTACCGCTACTAAATAACAATTAATAATCTTGTCGCCAGTTGCAGCTGTATATCCAGTAGGTGTAATTGGTAAAAAATCTTCTTCACCTACAAGGTCATCATTCGCCAATATAGAAACATTTAATGCATTCAGTACAGACAAATTGCTCGCGACTGAAGAGTTTGTTGGGAGTGATATTTTGATTTTCGAAGTTGATTCGGCTGCACGCTCACAACTTACTAAAACTAAGCTAATTAACGCAAAAAAAATCCGATAGTTTTTCATATTATACTATCGGAAGT
>JBEBIK010000471.1:0-1690 GCA_040080445.1 Pseudobdellovibrio sp. | reverse complement strand
AAATATAACTGCGTATTTAATTAAGCTTAGTAAAAATATTTTTAAAAATATTTCGCTCATTTACCTTCGCCATCACTCTTAAAAATCATATCAAAATAAGGTAGAAAAAACCCGTAATTCGAATGTGGAATTTTATGGTGCAGCGAGTGTCTTTTTGAAAAACTCAGTAAGCTGTTCATGGGTTTATCTGGGTTAAAATCTACGTTTGAGTGCCCGAGCACATTCATAACTATACTCATAATTGGCAAGGTCATCAGCGAATAAAATTGAAAATCGTGAAAGCACATAATAACTGGCATTACCGCCCCTAGTATAATCCCTTCACTCCAGTGAAAGCTATAGGCCGAAAATGGGCTAGGCACATGCGAGTAATGGTGATCGGCATGGTATTTATAGAATATTTTAAAATGAAAAGTTCTGTGGCTGACGTAGAAGTAAACTTCGTTCCATAAAAATAAAGCAAAAGATTCAACAATAAACGTAACCCAAGTAAATTCAAACTTAATATTTAAAAAACTTGATTTTAAACCCTCGTACATCGGAAAGCTAAGTAAACCGAACATTAAAATTGATAACATCGATCGTTTAATTTCAGTTTGAATTTGATTGGGTCTAAACTCTTTTTTTTGAAATAACTGGTAGCGCTTACCATTAGTAAAAAAATAATAAGCTAGCAGAGTAAACAAAAAATAAAGAAATACAAAGTACACGACCGTTAGCAAAAAAAAGTTTAAACGGCCCATGCTCAGTATTTGCTCTATACTAATATCAAGCATGAGCTTTTTCTCGCATCGCTTGCTGTTCTAATTTCTTTTGCACTAAAAACCAATGGCCCATTTCAGTTGATAAGCCGTGTAATACGAGTCTAAACCCTGCATTTAAGGTAACTAGCGATATCATCGGATGCTTATTATTAACTAAAACCAACAACTGCTGCGAATTCATTATAGTGGCTGCATAGAGCCCAATTGTTTCATCCAGTTGTAGCGAATTAGTGGCGCGCCAAAAATCGTTGTCGGTCAGCATAAACTGAAAAAATGGAGTGTAGAGCTCAATTGCAGTTTCGAGATCAATAAAGTTTAAAAATCCGTCTTTCATAGGCTCAATATCAAATTCGCCTAAGGTCACCATCGAGTAATCTAATTCTTCGGGCTTAAGTGGTAGTATTTTAAGATTTTTTTCTTTTAGTTCTAAGTTTAAATTAATAACAAAATTATAAATATTAATATCGTGCTTTAAAATAGTATTGTCTTCTAAACCTTTAAGGTTAGTGGGCTTTAGAGGGTTTAGAGGAACATTAACACCTTTTACATTCGCTGCAATAAACGCTAGAATTTCAGAACCTGCATGAAAATGTCTTAAAATTAATTCGTTAGCATCTGCACGCACAAAAGTTTTTAAACTAAAAGCAATAATCTTGTGTAAGGTTCTAGATGCTCGCCAATCAATCGGAGAAAGTGCTTTAAGCACTTGAATGAGTATAATCATTAATTTAGAAAATGGTCTCGCAAAAGGTAAAAAGAACTGTCTAGAGAGCGAACCCGAATCTCGTAGCCATTTTTCTTTTGTGGTAGGCCGTATGGGCGTGCTGTTATCTAAGTAGAGTGCGTGCCAAGGGTTTGGATCGTTTGGGTCATGAACCATATTCTCTATGCCCGGAAAGTTTGACCGACTCATATAACAAGCTCCC
>JBEBIK010000470.1:0-1678 GCA_040080445.1 Pseudobdellovibrio sp. | reverse complement strand
CGGCATCTGCGCATTTTCAACATGCGCCATTGTTAAAAGAATTAGGTAAATTTGTTGTTGATTTGACTCCTGCTAAAATCGGAAAAATGTGTGTTCCTGCTGTGAATCTAAAAGATTGTTTAAAAGAAAATAATGTTAACATGATTACTTGTGGTGGTCAGGCTTCTATACCTATCGTGTATGCGATCGGGCAGACTCAATCTGAAATTGATTACATCGAAGTGGTTTCGGCTATCGCATCAAAAAGTGCAGGACCGGCTACGCGATTAAACCTGGATGAGTATATCCATACGACTGAAGAAGGTATTCGTAAATTCTCAGGCGCTAAGCGCTCTAAAGCTATATTAAATTTAAATCCAGCGGTTCCATGCATTAACATGCAAACAACCATCATGGCTAAAGTAGCTAGTCCTAATATAGAGAAATTAAAACCTGAATTAGACCGTATTGTTTCTATCGTTAAAAAATATGTACCAGGCTATGAAGTGATTGTGGGCCCAGTAGTAGAAGATGGACGTATTTTCACAACTATCAGAGTAAAAGGTCTAGGCGATTTTCTTCCTGCATATGCTGGAAATTTAGATATAATAAACTGTGCGGCTATTGCCATGGCAGAAGAATATGCCATACACAAAAAGGATATATAATTATGAAAAAAGTATTAATTAGTGATCCCACATTAAGAGACGGAAACCACGCGATTCGCCATCAATTAAAATACGAACAAATTGCCAAATATTGCCAAGCGGCTGACGCTGCAGGAATTCCGATTGTTGAAGTGGGCCATGGTAATGGTATTGGAGCATCTTCTTTACAATTAGGCGAGTCGGCTTGTGATGACGAACAAACATTAAAAGCAGCCCGTGAAAATTTAAAAAAATCTTTACTTGGTATTCACATGATTCCAGGTTTTGCCACGATCGATAAAGATATGAAAAAAGCTATCGACATGGGTGTGGATGTATTCAGAGTAGCTTCTCACTGTACAGAGGCCGACGTAACTCAACGTCATATCGAATACGCACGTAAACAAAATAAAACTGTTTATGGTGTATTGATGATGTCACATATGGCGAGCAAAGAAATTTTAGTTGAAGAAGCTAAAAAGATGGAATCTTACGGCGCTCAAACTTTAATTATCATGGACTCTGCGGGAAATTATCTTCCAGATGACGTAACTCAAAGAATTCACCACTTAGTTTCAAATCTTTCTATTCCGGTTGGCTTTCATGCTCACAATAATTTAGGGATGGCGATTGCTAATTCAGTAGCGGCTCTTCAGGCAGGCGCTGAATTACTTGATGGTTGCGCGCGTGGTTTTGGTGCAGGAGCGGGTAATGCTCAACTAGAAGTTTTGGTGGCCGTACTTCACCGTATGGGTTACGACACAGGCATTGATTTTTACAAACTTTTAGATGCAGCTGATTTTGCTGAAAAAGAATTAATGCCATTTCCGCCAACGATCAGTTCATTGAGCATTATCAGTGGTTTATCTGGAGTATTCTCAGGATTTATGAAACCAGTAAGCCGTATTGCTAATGATCTTAAGCTAGACCCACGTGATATCTTTTTTGAATTAGGAAAAAGAAAAATCGTAGCTGGGCAAGAAGACTTCATTATGGAAGTGGCTAAAGACCTTCAACAAAAAATTGGTGCACGCCAATGAGTACTTTAAAAT
>JBEBIK010000469.1:0-1703 GCA_040080445.1 Pseudobdellovibrio sp. | reverse complement strand
AACGTGGCGAGATGCAGGCGGAACATTATGGAACTTTTGTCGAAATCGAGAAACCTACTAAATTGTCATTTATTTTTTCAGTGCAACAATCAACGGATACCGATTATATCGAAATCTTCTTTAACTCTAATTCGAAAGGTTGCGAAATTATTTTACAACAGGAAGTGAAACCTGAATTCAAAGAATATATCGAAAAAATCAAAATGGGTTGGTCTACAATTTTAAATAAACTCGATCGAATTGTATCGAATCAAAATCAGGAATCTACAGAGCTAGTAACTAAAGACAGCCTAGGCCAAGCCCTAAGTGAAGGGGATTCTGTTAAAACCATTAAAGACTTAAAAGTTAAAGGATCTTCAATGGTGGTTAAGCGTGGAACTGTGGTTAAAAAAATTCATTTAATTTCAGGCAATGATGAAGAGGTCGACTGTAGAGTTGATGGTGTAGCATTAAGTTTAGAAACCCAATGGCTCGTGAAAGTGTAGGAGTAATATGTATAAATTAATTAGTATTTTATCTGTGATGATATTCGTTTCTGCGTGTGCAACTGTTGAATTGACTCCAAAAAATGTTCAACAAAAAGTACAAGTTGGAGTAAGTCAGGCGGATGCTTTAGCTTTATTTGATTTTCCTGATCAATACGAAAAAGTAGGTGATCAGAGCTTAATGGTTTATGACAAAGTAGCTTTTTATTTTATTACAGATAAAATGATTAAGGGCTTTGAAATGGCACCCAACGATACTCTTAAAACTTTGATCGAAAAGAAAGATACTCGACTCACTTCTGCATCTGAAATTCCGAATGATTTAAAAAATAAAATAATTTTTTCTAAAAGATCTGAAAATCATGTAAATCCATATCAAGCGTTTGCTTATTTAAACGATGAAGCTAATTTTATTGAAGCGGTAAATCAAGAGCACACCATGGATTACTACAGCACCACCAGCAATGCGCTTTGCATTGCCATAGCCTCAGGTTTTGTTAATGCTACTTCAGCACTGATTAAAGCTGGCGCATATAAGAGTGCTACACTTAAAGATGCTAAAAGTGGTCGCGAATACATCAAGGCTTATGAGTGTGTTAAGTATTTAAAAGATGATGATAAGCGCGCCCAGATAAATAAAATTTTGAATCCAGATACTGTGGCTCAAAAAGCTGAAGATGTTAAGCCAGTTGAAGAGGCTAAAAAGAACCAAGCCCTTGAAAGTATTATGGACTGGTTAAAGCCAGTTGAAAAAAAACCAACCGATACGAAGTAGTTAGGTTATCTAATACTGAATTTAATAATTTTCCACCAAGCATCGCGCTTCTGTTCGAGCTTTAAAGTATCGGCATCTAGTGACCATTTGCCATCGTCTCCTTGAGTTATGGCAAACTCAATACGAATTCTAAAATCTTGATTTCTGACGTTAACATCGTCTGATTCTTTACACTTATGAGAGAGGTCTCCGCTAATTTGTAAAAGAGCTTTTTTATCTTCGCGCCCTGCAATTTTCTCCCAATAAACATTGTGAACAAGGGTTCCTAAAGGTTTTTTAACGTTAACAGGAATGTCTGGAATAGGTAGAATAGGTATTGGGATTATAAACTTAGGGCAGTTCACTGTAGCTTCAAACTGCGAGCTAAGGTCAATAACTTGGTCCTCTATATAAAGTAAAATTTGTGGAAAGCTGTCGTTAACGTTTGGATTAATGATGGTGCT
>JBEBIK010000088.1:0-7999 GCA_040080445.1 Pseudobdellovibrio sp. | reverse complement strand
TTTTAAGTGGGCCCACCAAAATAAAGTTAAAATTTATGGTATCAATGCTGGTTCAAAAGCTAAAAACTTAAAAGATCGAGATAAATTATCGGCCGATAGTCTTAAGAAAATTTCTGCAGCTCATAAAAATTCTAAGATATTTGTGCAGTACGGTGATTTGCATTTAGCCTCAGCCCATTTGCCAAAATCTCTGCAAAAAGTTTTACCAAGATCCGATTTATGTGTAATTTATCAAAGCCCCGAAATTTTATATTTTAAGATAATGGAAAAGCAAAAAGAGATCAGCACGGATGTGGTTAAGCTCGGAGCTGATAAATGGGCCTTGAATGGCCTACCGCCATGGATCAAATGGCAAGATTATCTTTTATTTTTAGAAAGCGGTTACGACAAAAAAATTCAGATCCAAGATGTAGACCCAACTGATACGGTAGCAGCTACAGTGGATTTTTTAACGAAGTCCTTTGGTCTCAGCTCTGAAGTGTCTGAACTTTCGGTTTACACCTCAGATGATAATAGTTTTTTTGAAAAATTGGGCGCTTGTCCTTTGGTTTTACGTAATAAGATTGTTGAAAATGTTCAAGAAGGGGTATCGTTTTATATTCCTGAAATACAATGCGGGTATTTAGCGCGATATTCAGTTAATCACGTAACGAGGGTAGCTGCTCAATACATATATTATAAAGAAGGGGCGTATACTAAAACCATCTTAGACCCCAAAAAAGACTATTTAAAAATTATTTGGCTTGAGGCTATTATTTATTTTTTCAGTAAAGTTAAAAACCCAAAACGCAAAACCGACACCATGCAAGATATTAGAAATGCTCTTCAAAAAGAACTCTTCGATGATCGTGGTAAAGAAGCCCTGATGTTGGCCTTAACTCAAAAACTTTCAGAAATACAGTTTTTATCTGAAGGTAAATTTAGGTCGTTAAATGAAACTGTAATGAAAAAATACAATAAAAAGAGTTTTTTTATTTCGGCACAGATTATTGGCGGAATAATGGGCGAGAAAATATTTTATGCGTTTAACAAAAAGCTTATTAAATTGCCTCTGAATAAAAACTTATTGTTTAAAAACTTACAGATGAGTACGTTTAATAAGGCGTATTATGAATCTCTCGAGATGATTGAGTCTTGGCCAGTGTCGTTTAGAAGTAAATACGATAAACTCTAGTTTTTAACTAAATCTTTAAAATCTTTGCCAGGTTTAAATCTAGGAACATTCGTGTTTGGTACTTTAATGGTTTGACCGGTTTTTGGATTACGACCTGTTTTAGCTTTGCGTTCTGTTTTGCAGAAAGAACCAAAACCTACGATTTTTACTTCTTCGCCATTAGAAACTGTTTTTTGAATGATGTTTAATGTTACGTCTAAATAGGTCTCAATCTGAGATTTAGTCATTTTTGTTTTACTTGCAATGGCTGAAACCAGTTCGGCTTTGTTCATTTTTATGTCTCCGCAAAGTAAGTAGATTATCCGAAATTAGCTTTTTGTCATCAGTAGAGATGTGAGAAGAAATAGGGCTCATTATATAGCGCATTGTTCTATAGTGAGACGATTAAACTTTGATCACGACCTAGCCGAATAGCTATATATGAAGAAGTTCGATTGGTTTTTTTTCACTGTCATAGCCTTAGTACTAAGCCTCAGCGGCATTTACTATTATAGTTCTGTGCACTTAAATCAATTCGAAAATAACGCTGTCCTTAAAGCTCAATTCGTCCGCCAGCAGAGTTTAGTCAGTCTTAAGAAAAAACTCGAAAAAATTGCTGCTGCTGAAAAAATACAAAGCCGACAAATTGCGAGTATTCCAACTCCAGTTCAAACTGAATTCGAATCAGAATTGGATAGTGTAATTGATACTGAGATTTTAGCAAAAAAGTTTTATATTCAAGCTAAAAGTAAATGCTATGAAGAAAATCAAGAAGTTGAATGTGTTAAAATTATTGATACAGTTGTAAGCCAGTTTCCTCAGTCCGAGTGGACGGCCGAGTCATTAGTGCTATTAACTGATTTTTACTATCGTACTAAGCGTAACAATCAAGCGCGTGAAGTTTTAAATGTGCTGAAAACTGAATTTAAAAACAATAAATCAATTCAAGCTAAGGTACTAATTATCGAAAGGCATCTGCTTTGAAAAGTTTTCTCTTAATTCTTTTATTAATATTAACAGTAGAAGTACAAGCACAATTGGTGCAAGTTCCCGAAAACTGTATCAACCGTGTAAGCCCGTGCTTAGTTCGTAGTGAAGACCGCGACTTTCAATTTATGCATCGCGGGCAAGCGGTTAAGCTATTAAAAGAGAGTATTGTTAAAATTTCTTTTGACGAAAACCAAAATAATTTTGAATTATTAGAGGGACGTATAACTCTAGATGAAAAAGACAAGTCGGTACCGGAGTTATTAATTAATTCAAAAGCTGTGAGATCAGGTCAGCTTTACGCCAGTCGTTTTGGTAAAAACTTAAAAATTTTAGATTTTAAAGATTTTGTGCTTAGTGAGTACTTAACGAGTGCACAAGGTGCAGAGCCTCAGCAGCTCAAATCAGATTTTATCAATAAGCAAGACTTTATCGAGTTTACGAAGCACTACTATTCGAGTACAGCTCAGTACAAAAGCTTTTTAGTTTCTATCGAAAGCGACTGGAAACAAGAATTTAAAAAGCAAAACAACAGCCAGACCAAAGTCCTAATGAGATCTATTGCATCAGAGCAGGCCGAAGCAAAACGTGAAGCAGAAATTAAAGCGCGCAATGCGGAAGAATTAAAAAAAGTCCGAGACACATTTTTTTATAGGACATTCGAGAGATAAAGTTCTAAGCTCAATGAATGTTAGCAACAAGAAGAGCAAAAATAGTAGCGACCATTGGTCCTTCAACGAAAGACCCTCAAAACCTTAAAAAGGCTATCGAAGCTGGAATGAATGTGGCTAGGCTTAATTTTAGTCATGGCAAGCATGAAGAGCATCTGGCCGTTATTCAAAATTTAAGAAAAATTTCGAAAGAACTCAGAGCTCCAGTCACTATCTTACAAGATTTACAAGGTCCTAAAGTAAGAGTTGGTCTTTTTGAAAAAGGTTCCATCGAACTTAAACCCAAACAAGTCGTAACAGTAACTATTGAAGATGTAGTTGGTCGTGATGGATTTATTCCTAGTGATTTTAAAGAATTATGCAAAGCCTGTAAACCCGGAACTCAGATCTTATTAGACGATGGCTTAATTGAGCTTAAAGTTTTAACGGTGGGTCCTTCAGAATTACAAGCCGAAGTGATCTATGGTGGAATTTTAAAAAATCGTAAAGGCATGAATTTGCCAGGAGTTAATTTACCTGTAGAGGCCATGACTCCAAAAGATATCGAAGATTTAGATTTCGGACTTAAAAACGGAGTTGATTACGTTGCTTTAAGTTTTGTTCGTCACGGAAAAGATATTCGCACTCTAAGAGAGATGATTGAAAAAGCAGGAAGCCCAGCAAAGATCGTAGCTAAAATTGAAATGCTTGAAGCTTTAGACAATCTCGAAGAGATCGTGAGACTCAGTGATGTAGTTATGGTGGCACGTGGAGATTTAGCAGTTGAAGTGGGGCAGAGTCGTCTACCTCAATCGCAAAAAAGAATTATAAAAATATGTAATCAATTAGGTAAGCCCGTAATTACGGCCACACAAATGTTAGATTCTATGGTTGAAAACCCGCGTCCAACACGAGCTGAAATTACCGATGTAGCCAATGCGGTTTTAGATGGCACCGATGCTTTAATGTTATCGGCTGAAAGTGCAAGCGGTAAATATCCGTTTAAAGCCATTCGTACAATGCATGAGCTCATTGTAGAAGTTGAAAAAGAAGAAGAGTCTTATTATAAAATTTCTTTAGATAATGAACTTTTAAGTACTCCGGCAGCCATTGCTGCGAGTTCTGCGTTATCGGCTCTTAAACTAAATGCCACAGCGATTGTCTGTTTGACCACTTCAGGTAAAACCGCCCAAATTATTGCAGGCTTCAGGCCCAAAGCGCAAATTGTGGCCATTACCACTGATATAGAAGTTTTAAATAGATTAGAAATTACATGGGGTTTGCAGACTTTGCATTTAAATCCTTATGGCAGTCTTAAAGATATTATCTCACAAGTCGAAAAACTTTTAATCGAAAACGGCTTATCAAAAACTGGTGATCGCATTATTTTTACTCTCGGTCAGCCTGTTGCTGAAAGAGGTAAAACCAACTCTTTGCACGTGCATGTATTGGGTGGAGAAGAGTACAAAAAATCGAAAGCAGAAGCTTTGCCGCTAAGATTTAAAACCTTAATTAACATCGACTAATGGCAAATAAATTAGAAGAACGTAAACGTATTAAGTTGTTACTTAATTTAATAGATCCTCGCTTATCAAGTGTGGATCGCATTAAGTTGATCGATCAAGTGGGTACTATTAGCGGTTTTGATATGGTTTTTATTCTAGGTATGATTATCCGTAATAATTTTTCAGGAAACCTCAGTATTGTAAATGAAGAGAACGAACTCAGCGGAGTAGCTTTTATTTATGGTGATGTGGTACGGGTGGATTATCCAGATCAAGAGCACTTATTGGGTAATCTAATTGTTGAAAGTGAAGTTCTTTCAAATTTTGAGATGCAAGAAATCATCGAAAAAAGCCGTGGCTATCGATTGGGCGATTACCTCGTGATAAAAAAATATTTAACGGAAGCGCAACTCCGAAAAATTTTATTAAAGCAATCAAGACTGAGGCTTACTAAATACTTAAGTAGCAAAAGCCTCAGACTTAATTTTACATTTGAAGGTCAAAGTAGTGATAGCGTATTAATCAGTAAAGTGAATTACACAGAAATACTCTACAGTTGGATATTTGAAGTCTTTCACGATGATTGGATGGGAACTTACGCTGAATATTACGCCACCAATAATATAGTTCAAAACTTCGAAATTAACGATTTTCAATATTTAAAAGAATTTCCAGTAGTGAGCGATGTAGTGACTAAGCTTGCCAACAATAAAAAACAAAATATCGACTACAATGACGCATTTAAATTAGCAGGAATTCCGCGCCACGATCTGATTAGAGTTTTACATTTTTTAGTACTTTCAGGCTACTTAGTAATTAAAAAAAATAAATTAGGTTTTAGCCTAGGTAGTAGCGGAATTAAATTTAGCCCAGAAATGCTGGATAGCGAGCTTGAAAACACTAAAAAGTATCTTTTAGCTAAGAAATACTTTGAAGCTTTTGGGCTTCTTAATAAATACTCGCCTCTGATTAGCAGTCACGAAAAAGTAAATTTTTATTTTATTTGGATTAAACTAATCGGAGCTTTTTATAACAATCATTTACTCGACACTCGTAAAGTAGCTTCTGATTTTTCTGAGATCGACGCCTATCAAGTGGATCCTGCAGAGTATTATTATGTTAAAGCATTATTATGTGCTGTTAATAAAAACTATGCGCAGAGCGATTCTAATTATGCTAAAGCTTTTGAATACAACAAGCTCTATGCTAGTTTTCCAATTAACGATAACTCTTCATTCTTGGCTCTCATAAAAAAATTCTTTTCGAGCATTACTTCTAAATAATTTTAACTAAACATTCATTTTTTTGCACTCAGGGTGAATTATCATTTTACCCTCAGTGGCTTTTAAAACTTGCTCCGCTGTCATGTCGGGAGCGTATTCTAAAAGTATAAATCCTGTTTGAGTGACTTCAATCACGCCAAAATCAGAAACTATTTTTTTTATACAATTCACACCTGTTAAAGGTAAAGTGCACTTAGTTCTGAGTTTTGAATTTCCTTCTTTGTCTGTGTGCTGCATAGCTACGATTACATTTTTGGCGCCAGCCACTAAATCCATAGCGCCACCCATGCCTTTAATCATTTTTCCTGGAACCATCCAGTTAGCTATACTGCCGTACTGATCTACTTCCATTGCACCAAGAACAGTCAGGTCTACATGCCCACCGCGAATCATCGCAAAGCTGTCGGCTGAGCTGAAGTAACTAGAACCTTTTATCTCAGTAATAGTTTGTTTTCCGGCGTTAATTAAATCTGCGTCTTCTTCGCCTTCAAAAGGAAAAGGTCCCATTCCTAAAAGTCCATTTTCGCTCTGTAACATAACACTTAAAGTGCTCGGAATATAATTGGCTACAAGAGTAGGAATACCAATACCTAAATTAACCGTGTATCCGTCTTTAACTTCTTGAGCAATACGCTTTGCAATTTGTTCTCTAGTTAATGGCATAATTACGCTCTCTTTTGAACAGTACGTTGTTCAATTCTTTTTTGATAATTTTTTCCGACAAAAATTCTTTGTACAAAAACTCCTGGCGTATGAATTTGATCGGGTTCCAATTCACCAACTTCAACTAACTCTTCAACTTCAGCTACTGTTATTTTGCCAGCAGTGGCTACCATTGGGTTAAAGTTGCGAGCCGTTTTTCTAAAAATTAAATTTCCGAATTTGTCGCCTTTCCATGCTTTAACAAGTGCAAAATCTCCAGTAATACCTTTTTCTAAAATATATTCGCGACCGTTAAACTCACGAACTTCTTTGCCTTCGGCAATTTTAGTTCCAACACCTGTTGGCGTGTAAAAACCCGGGATTCCTGCGCCACCAGCGCGTAAACGCTCAGCTAGGGTTCCTTGCGGACAAAATTCTAAATCTAATTCGCCCGACATGAATTGTTTTTCAAAAGTTGCATTTTCGCCAACGTAGCTTGAAAGCATTTTTTTAATCTGACGAGTTTGTAATAAAAGCCCGAGTCCAAAATCATCAACACCTGCATTATTAGAAACACAAGTTAGACCTTTAACTCCAGAATCGCGTAAAGCTTCGATAGAGTTTTCTGGAATTCCGCAAAGGCCAAAACCGCCAACTAAAATCGTCATATTATCTTTTACGCCCTCTAAAGCTGATTTTGCATCAGCATATACTTTTGAATTCGCCATAAGTGTTAAGCTCTCTCAATAATTAATGAAACAGCTTCGCCCCCGCCAATACATAAAGTAGCAAGGCCGCGTTTTAAGTTATTAGTCTGAAGAGAGTGAACTAAAGTTGTTAATATACGAGCGCCAGAAGCGCCAATTGGATGGCCGATTGCAATAGCTCCACCATGAATATTTGTAATTGATGCTGGAATTTCTAAAGTTTTTTGCGCAGCCATAGTTACGTTTGCAAAAGCTTCGTTAATTTCGTAATGATCGATTTCAGCAATTTTTAAATTGGCTAATTCTAATGATTTTTTAATGGCGCCTACAGGTGCTGTGGTAAAATATTTAGGATCTTGTGCAAATGTTGCATAAGAAAGAATTGTAGCTAATGGTTTAAGGCTACGTTTTTTAGCTTCAGATTCGCTCATTAATACTAATGCAGCAGCGCCATCATTAATTTTTGAAGCATTGGCAGCAGTGATTGTTCCGTCTTTTTCAAAAGCTGGTTTTAAACCAGGGATTTTATCAAACATGGCTTTTCCGGGCTCTTCATCATTATCGATAACGATATTGCCTTTTTTACCTTCGATAGTCACAGCACAAATTTCGTTTTTAAATTTACCATCTGCAATTGCTTTTTGTGCTTTTTTGTAAGAATCAATAGCAAAGGCATCTTGTGCTTCACGCGTGAAAGAAAATTCTTTTGAGCAAATTTCAGCGGCATTTCCCATATGAAAATTATTATATGGATCCCACAAACCATCTTTGATCATTGAATCAACGATAGTTTGAGTTCCCATGCGGTAACCTACACGAGAATTTTCTAGTAAGTGGGGAGCGAGAGTCATGTTTTCTTGGCCACCAGCAATCACAACCTGAGAATGACCTAAGCGAATAGAATCGCTGGCTAACATCACAGCTTTAAGACCTGAACCGCAAACTTTATTAATGGTTAAGCATTGAGTTGAGTTGGCAAGACCTGCATAGAGTGCTGCTTGACGAGCGGGAGCTTGCCCAGCGCCAGCAGTTAAAACTTGCCCCATGATCACTTCGTTAATATCTGTATTTT
>JBEBIK010000468.1:0-1715 GCA_040080445.1 Pseudobdellovibrio sp. | reverse complement strand
TAAGGGTAAAGAGTCTGAATAGTTTCTAACAATAAAAAGAAATTCGGCTTGTGCATAACTATCAGTAGAGCCGCTAGCTTTTAACTTAAAAGCGGTTGTAGGTAGTCCTTTTTGTGTATGACAGCTATAGCAGTTATTAAGACTAGATTTTAAAACCCAGTAGCTGTAATCTTTAAAACCAGTTTTAAATGAGCTCTCAGCTTCATCCAAACCTTCGGTTAATAACTTAACACGAAACTTCATATCATCGTTTTGAGTCATCTTATCTTTTTTAAGTTTTTTTGTATTTGCGCTAAATTCAGTTAAAGCTTTTTTAATTTCGACTTCGTTTTTTTCATCCATGAATGCGCGCTTATCAATTATATAGGGCTGTAGAGTTTCAGTTAGTTTGAAAAACTCCTGCATCATAGGTTTAACCTCTGCTTGCACATTGATGACTGTTAAAAACATACAAAAAAAATATTTCACTTGGCCTCCGATAAAATGAGTATGGCACCATATTCTATATAAAACATGATCTACATCATATTTTGACTCACTGATATGTACTAAATTGAACCTAATGAGAAAAAGAATCGCATTACATTTTAGTCTAGGTGTTGATTTATTCACCAAGCGTCTTTGGAAATTGGCTAAGCAGCCAGTTTTTATTGTATTAACAGTGGTAGGTAACAGCCTTATCGCCATAGCAAGCGCACTTTTGTATCACTTTGAACATGGCATAAACCCAAAAATAAATTCATTGTTAGATACTGTTTGGTGGGCAGTGGCTACGGTAACCACAGTTGGATACGGAGATGTGAGTCCGATTACTAATATAGGTAAAGTTATAGGTATTTTTATGATGATAGTAGGAACGGCACTTTTTTGGTCTTACACCGCGCTCTTTGCAGGCGCCATTATGTCTGAAGAAGCAACTGAAATTAATTCTATAAAACTTAAAAAAGGAGAATGATATGAAAGAAAATCACATAGCAATAGAGGTTTCCAGAGATGAGCACTACAAATGGGAGAGATCTAGACTTGGACATCTCCAGAGGGGCAAATGTTTTTTCATATGGTCTTAGACGAAAAAGGTGCTAACCCGCATCCAGATCATTTGGCACATAGACACTGAGACCGAAGTTAAATTTGAATAGGAGGCTTGGTGTGCAAAAAATCTAAGAAATATGATCTAGGTCATATGTATATTTAGATTTAACACATATTTAACAAAGCTTTAGGTTACAAAATTCTTGAAAAATAAATTCTAAAGCTTTATAAATAGGGGTATGAAAATCACTTCTACCCCTACAGCTACAGATTGCGAAAAGTGCGAGTCTAAGTCCAAAGGATTTATGTGCTCTACATCGGATGAGATTTCGGATAAAATTTCTGAAATTAAAGCCGATTGTCGCTACAAAGCGGGTGATACTATTTTTAGGTCTGGCGATAAACCATTGGGGTTATTTTCTGTACGTAGTGGTGTCGTCAAACTAGAGTCTCTAAGCGCTGAGGGCGATGCTCATACAATGCGCTTAGTTGGTGCTGGTGGTTTATTAGGTTATAGATCTTTATTTAGTGGTGATGACTATAAAAATTCGGCCATTGTTCTAGAAGAAACTGAGATTTGCTTTTTGCCGCGAAAAGAAGTTTTAGAGTTGTTTAATTGTCATCCAGAACTCGCTGTAAAAATGGTAAACCAATTAAGTTTAGATTTAGACCGTGCCGAGAGC